>JAFVXL010000066.1 GCA_017501145.1 Clostridia bacterium
CGCGTAGATCAAAACCTACGTTATCCAAAACGTCCTTTTCCGAAAGCTCAAGCGTAGCCCACGAGGCAATTTGCTTGACGGCATTTTCACCTTGTCCGTTCTTTAGTGATTGCGCAGCGGAAATAAACTCACCCGTCGCCTTCTCGTCAGACGCGTACTCATTTTCAATTATAAGCACCGCTTGGTTCACGTTTCCAAAAGCCTGCTCTATTCTATCACTGCTATCCGACGAATCCCAGCCGCTAAAGGAATACTCATTACCCGTTTGCAACACGCAAGCAACAGCTACGATAATCACCATTATTATAGGCAAAAAATTCTTGGTCTTAAGCGAAAATCTCGATATCGCGCCACCACCAAGAGGCAGCGCCTTGTGTGCCGTTTTTTCAATCCACTTGCCAAAAAACAATATAAGCGCGGGCGCAAAAAACACAACGCACAATAAGCTTACCAAAATTCCCTTAGCAAGCACTATACCAATATCAAAGCCTATGGTAAAGCTCATAAAAAACAGCGCCACAAGTCCGGCAATGGTAGTAAATCCACTGCTTGATATTGGGCGCATATTTCGCGCAAGAGCATTGACTATAGCCTCTTGTCTATCATGCCCTTTCGCCTTAAATTCGTTATAAGAATGTAGTAGTATTATAGAATAATCGAGCGACAACGCCAGCTGCAAAACTGCCGAAACTGCATAAGTTATATAGCTTATTTCACCAAATATCAGGTTGCTACCCATATTGATAAGCACGCCGCAAAACAATACTATTAGCACGACAATCGGCTCTATCCACGACTTAGACGTAATGAGCAGCACCAATACAATAACTGAAATAGCTATTGCCATTATTATAGGCATCTCGGTATTTAGAGCATTTTCTAGCTGCTGATTAGCTTGAACTCCACCGCTTAGTGAATATTCCTTGCCATTAAGCGTTTGCTTAATATTGTTAAGTGCAAATTTAGACGAAGCGGAATACTCGTCACCGTAAAGCGTTATCATAAACAACGCGCTTTCGCCATCATAGCCGCTAAGAGTAACAAGCTGAACTCCTTCGATTCGACTAAGCTCATCGGTAAGCTCCTGCACTTGACCTTGCTCTATACTTACCATTACTAGCAAATTGTTACTAAGTCCGAACTCGCTCTCCATTATTTGAAGGCCCTTACTAGTATCGGTATCATCAGGTAAATATTTCGTGAGATCGTAATTTTGCTTTACAAGCGAAACACAAAAAACGCTCGCTAAACTCAAAATTACAAAAATCACAGCAAAAAGCATGCGATATTTAACTATAAATCTCGCAAGCTTTTCCATTTATTCCATCACCACTCTGTGATACAAATATTTATTTTCATTTCTTAAGGCGCCATCAAATACCTTGCCAACTTCAGCAAAGGTCACCTCTGGCAAATTGTCAAAATCAACCTGTACGGTATGGTTAACGAGCATATTTATCGCCGCCGAGAAATTGTTGTTACTACCATTAACACCAACCATAGTGAGCTGATTGTTTAACAAATATTTGCCGTCTATTCCCGAAAGATCCGCAGTATATTCCCAACCTGCTACAGCTACTCTACCACGCTTGCCTGCAAGAGCAAGAGCTTGATTTATAGGCATAGCGCTTGAGTGCAAATGAACTACCGTTTCGCTCATTCTTCCGCCCGTTATCATAAGAATCTTCTTACGAACGTCTACCTTAGTATAATCAAGAGCATAATACACATACCTCTCTGCCACTGCAAGTCTAACGGGATCTACGTCCACTACGATTGGCACCGCCTGACAGCTAAGCGCAAGCTGAGCTATAGTAAGTCCAAGATACGTTGCTCCGTTGATAACAATATGCTCGCCACGCTCTAGCTCAAGCTGATTTATTACAGATATAGCAATATCAATATGCTCCAAAAACAGCGCGCTCTTTTTGTCAATACGCTCGGGCAGCTTATATACGTCTTCTGCTCTTACTACGGCAAAATCACACAAAAATCCATCTTCGGTATATCCGTGGATAATTTTATTCTCGCAATCGGCAAATTTGCCTTTTTTGCAAGCAAGACAGCCACCACAAGCCGAAAACGGTCTTATAGCAACTATATCTCCACGAACGACTGTTTTTACACCATCGCCAACCTCGGTAACCATACCTACGCCTTGGCGACCAAGCACAAGCGGACCTTCGAACGGGACCTTTCCGTCATATAACAAAAGGTCAGTTGCGCTTACCGCGCTGTATCTAAGCTTAATTTTTACACAACCTTCGCCAACAGGCTGGCTGTCCATATCAGCAAGCTCAATCAAGTTGGGGGAATTTAATCTCCATGCTTTCATACTTCTCTCCAAAAAAACGGGGATTTACTTAATTATACGTATTTAGTATATCACTATACGCAATTTTTTTCAAGTGATTTATTTAATATTTTTGCATTTTTCGCCGCTAAAATGTTTGACTTTTGTTTTTTATTACTCTATAATAAGTAGGCTGACTGCGTAAGCGCCTTTAGCTCAACTGGATAGAGCGTTGGTCTACGGAACCAAAGGTTAGGGATTCGAACTCCTTAAGGCGCGCCAAAACACCTTAGTACACTTACTAAGGTGTTTTTTTTGCGCTTATTTTATTCTTTTTACTTTTTTTGACTTGTTGCCTTTTGTCCGTATCACCTACTGACGAAATCTAATTTTTGATAAATTAAACAACAAAAAACGCCCTTTAAGAACATAAAGAGCGTTTTTTTGTTTATAAAAATTTCGACTATATTTATTTATTCCAAACCTTTTCAAACTCTTTGAGCACGTTAAGGTACTTTTGCTTATTCGCAGGATACGAAAGCCCGTGTCCCGCTCCGTCAATTAGCGCGATACTCTTAGGACTTGCGCATACGTCGTACAGCTCCTCACTCATTTGACACGGAACGAAATTGTCGTTTTTTCCGTGTATAAACACGACGGGTATAGCGGTCTTTTTTAGCTTGTCCTTGGGCGAGGCTTCATCCAAATTAAAGCCGCCTATTAGCCGCGCTCCAAGCTTTACGAACGGATAAACAAGCTTGGGCGGAAGCCGCATATCCCTTATGACCTTTTGGATAATTTCTCTAGGCGACGAATATCCACAATCGGCAAGCACACAAACAACGTTAGCAGGCAGCTTTTCCCCTGCCGCCATCATTACTGTCGCTGCGCCCATCGATATGCCTGTTAGAATAATTTTTGTATCTTTGCCAAACTTTTGCACGCAAAAATCAACCCAATCCAAGCAATCAAAGCGCTCTTTTATTCCAAAGGTTATCGTTCTTCCTTCCGAATTTCCGCTTGCTCGTTGATCTACAATAAGCGCGTTACGATTAAGCGCAAAACAACGCTCAATACCTGCGCTAAGGTCACGCTCGGCGCTGCCGCGATAGCCGTGAAAAAGAATTTCAATAGGCGCGCCCTTACTGCACTCGTAATATTTGCCCTTAAGCTTAAGCCCATCGCGTGAAACGATTTGACACTCTTCGCTTTTGCGCGCTCTAGCCGCCTTTATCCACTCTACCATTGCCGCTTTGTAAGGCTCGTAATCTTCGCCGTCAGGCATATCGTATTGCTCAGGCGTAAATTCTTTTCGCTTAGGAGAGTAAAAAATACGAAAATAACAGTACAATGCGACCAAAAAGGTCAAAAACGCAATTGCGCCAACTACGATTAGCGCGACTGTCCACCACTCCATAAACAATCCTCTAAGTTATCTTTGCTTTGCGTGAAAGCATACTCCCACGGTGTCCGGACCGCAATGACTACCTGCAGTGGGGTTGACAACTACTATTTCGGTACGTAAGTCGTTACCGTATTTTTCCTTAAGAAGTTCTTCCATTTCTGCCGCAAGATCGTACGCATCCGCATGACCGATTATTACTCTATGGTCCTTGATGTCCTCTTGGAGATTGTCAACGTACTCTAATAGCTTGTTCATTGCTCCGTGACGACCTTTTGCCTTAGTAACAGATTTCATTATTCCGTCCGAATTGATATTGATTATCGGCCTAATTCCCAAAATTCCGCCAAACACAGCGCTTAAGCCACTTACCCTACCGCTTCGAGCAAAAAATTTAAGGTCATCAGCATAAAAATATACCGCAAATTTGTCAACTTCCTTTTCTGCCCAGAGCATTATTTCATCTATCGACGCGCCTGCAAGCGCCATTTCTCCAATTTCTTTAACGATATTGTTGCTCAAAATGGTTATACCCTTAGTATCTACCGTATAAAGCTTGCGCTCAGGATATTTTTGCGAAAGCTCTTGCCAAGCAAGCTTCATAGAGTCAAACGTTCCACTCATTGCCGCAGAAAAATGAACGTAGAGTATGTCCTTGCCTTCTTTAAGCGTAGGCTCAAAATACTCCATATACTTAACAGGTGACAGTCCGTAAGTAGTGGGTAGCGTTCCGTCTCTGAGGGTATTATAAAAAGTGCCGTAATCAAAAATCTTAAAATCCTCGTACGGATATACGGTATCGCCATCCTTAATTGCATACGGCATGCTTATAAGTTTATAGCCAAACGCCTCAGCCTCCTCAGGCAAAATGTCAGTATCCGTGTCTGTAAACAACTGAAACATAATATTTCTCCTTTGTATCTATTATTTTATTTTGTCACAAAAGTGTCTTTGATTTGTACGTTACGTCTTCGTAATATGTACTGTTATATAGGCAAAATTACCTTAAAGCAGCTGCCTTTTCCTTTGTCTGAGCTAAACGATATATTGCCGCCAAGCTTTGTAACAATTATCTTAGTAAGATAAAGTCCAATTCCGCTACCCTCTTCGTTGCGCGATTTGTTGCCCGTAAAAAACAGCGAAAAAATCTTGTCCTTGTCGCATTCGTCTATACCCACTCCATCGTCTGTAACCGAAAAACAAAGGTTGTTTTGGTCGCGCTTAAGCTCAACTCTAACGTTGCCGTTTTTGTCGGTAAATTTGTACGCGTTGCCTATAAGATTTTGCCAAACACTATATGCAAGCGCCGCGTTACCATTAATTTCAAAATTCTCTAAGTCTAATTCGATATTAAGATTTTTTGCTCCAAAAATATCCTGCGTAGAGAGTATGAACGATTTGATTTGCTCAGCCGGACAAAACAAATCATCCTTTGGCACAAGCGACGAGTTGTCAAGCCTACATAGCGTAATGATATTTTTGCTCATTTGGGCAAGCCCGTCCGTTTCTTCGATAATAACGCTTGCGTACTGCCTTCGAGCCACGTCATCTTCTGCATCAATAATTTCCTCGGCGTGCGTGCGTATAACGCTAAGCGGTGTTTTTAATTCGTGCGAAACATAATTTATAAAGTCCTTGCTTAGCATTGCGTTTGATTGCAGCTCCTTGGTCATGACGTTAAAGTTGTTTGCCAAAAGCGAAAGCTCGTCGTTACCCTGCGCGGACACCTCTACCGAATAATCGCCTTTTGCAACCTTTTGAACGGCTTTATTTAATGCGTCCAATCTCTTGAGCAAAACCAAATACACTACTAATACAAAAATGCAAGCCATCAAAAATATGCTTACAGTACCAATTATCAAAACAGTTCCGTCAGTATTGCCGCTAAACACAAACAATCCCAGCATATTAAACAAAAGTAACACGCTTATCAAAACGCCTATTGCCGTTACTAAAAGCTTGGCGGCAAGGCTACGAGCCTTTTTAATATTTTTCATTTTAGCACCGCCTTGTATCCAAGCCCTCTAACCGTTACTATTTCGAAATCGGGACTTGCTACCTTGCTCCTAAGCCAAGTAATGTGCGTATCTATCGTTCTATCGTTTGTTTCGCTATCATATCCCCAAATTTCGCGCAAGATTTGCTCGCGTGAAAAGATATGGTTTGTATTAGATAACATCAAAAACAGTATCTGAAATTCCTTTTTGCCAAGATTAATTTCTTCGCTACCTATCACTACCGTCATAGCCGAATAATCTAACGTCGTAGAGCCAAACGCCAGCTTATTTTCCACAGCCTTTTTGTATCTGCGAAGTAGCGCCTTTATTCTAATAATCAACTCCTTGGTCGCAAACGGCTTAGTAAGATAATCGTCCGCACCCATCTCGAATCCCTTGACTTTGTCATCCAACGTTTCTAGCGCCGTAAGCATAAGCACGGGTATGTCAGAAGAAATTTCTCTAACCTTTTTTGTAAGCTCCATCCCGTCCATAATGGGCATCATTACGTCGGTTATCACAAGATCAATAGGCTCGTTAAGCGCTATTTCATACGCCGCTTCGCCATCAAGCGCAGAATAAACCTTATACCCTTCTTTACAAAGGCGGGCCGATAAAATTTTGTTTAGATTAACTTCGTCTTCTGCAAGTAAAATCTTAAACATACTAAAACTCCTATATAATTGTATACTTACAATGTTAAAACTTTGTTAAAAACGCCATTATAACCTATTTTTAGCGCTACGATAGCGCAAAAACACGACAAGCGTTTTATAAAAAGCAGAGCAAAAGAACCGCTCTTTCACTCTGCTAAACAGATTATCTTCTTCCTCCGCCACCGCCGCCGAATCCACCGCCGCCGAATCCGCCGCCAAAGCCTCCGCCACCGCCGCCACTATGGCTAGATCCGCTTGGCCTAGACGCCATAGCCACGCTCATAGCAACGTACGATCGGCGCATAATGCGGTTAAATATAACGATATCGAATACTGAATATCCGTAATAATACGTCGGAGGCGGTACGGACTCTATAGTTTCGAATTTATCTTGCATCACTTTGCTTACTCCAAGCACGTTAGCATACGGCAAAATGTCATAATAGTACTGGGGATTTTCTTCTACCAGCTTTTCGAGACGGTCTTTTTCCGCCGCTAACAAAAACTCCTTAAAGCCAACTATATCGTTAGTTAACGCTGTATAGTAGTCCGTCTTTTTGCGCATTAGTCCACAAACAAATCCAATGACCTGTGCTCCTACCAAAATAATCATCCTACCATAAAACGGAAATATTCCATACAGCAAGCCAAACGAAAAAATAGCCCCGATAAGTATTGCGCCAACGCCTATTAGCAAAACTGACAATGCTATCTTTTTTTGCGAAAATTTGTTTTTGTTGTTATAAACAAACCGTCCAAAACTAAAGCCGATTAGTATCAAAATTGCCGTGTTAAGTATAGGCGTAAGCATTTCCCCAAAAATAAGCGACAAATTAACTCGTATCGCGCAAACGCTTATAACTATTGCAAGAACAGCCGCGCTTGCCACCATCAACGTTATGGCCTTTCTTTTTGCCTTTTTGTCATACAATTTGCCATCATACTTTGCCTTAATTTCTATGTTAGCAGCCGCAATATCTGTATAAAATTTGTTTTGGAGCATTGTAGAAGTTACCCTTTGTCCACTTCTAAACAGCCCTTGAAAAATTATTGTCTGGTGCTTAGGCGCGTCGGGCGGTAGCTCCTTAAGCTTAACAAGCGTAAACTCGTCGCCATCCATTTCTAACTGAATATACCCCTTTGACGCAAAATAAAAAATCATTGAGGTCACGTCGCTGCTTTCGCACTTATTGTCTATGAGATATCCCATAAGAGCGGGGTCTATTTCTTCCCCGCCGTCAGTTGGCGAAAAGGCGTTGATTATCGGAGTTATGAACGTATCCTTTACAAAGAAAAGCTTAACCATAACACAAGCAATAACCAAAAGCATAACGGATATTATCGCTAATATTCCCGGCAAAGAAAAGTTTACGTTAAATTTTTTGCCAAGCTCTGCGTCAATCGTCACTCCGTTATAAGCCATAAGTGACTTAGACATAGTTAGCCCTTTGCCGTCCTCGCTTAGCTGATAATTTGTTGTAGTGTACGTCGTACCGTAACTACCTACATAAACCAAAACGTCCTTTATTTCGTACGGAAAGGTTATAGATACCGTTACGTCGTTTTGGCTCGTATCCCAGCCAAACGGAACTACGTTCATCTTGTAGTTGGTGTTATTTATCGTTTTAGTGGGCGGGACTATTGTATAGCTAAGCACGTACGTAACCTCGTCGCCGTTAGAATATTTGCCGCTATAATCCTCGCCAGTATATACGCACAAAAAGTCGTCTTGCTGCTCAACGTAATACGTATCGCCCGTAAGCGAAATGCCGCTATACTGCTCTCCGCTATTAGTAGGCAAATATCTCACTATACCGCTACTGCGCTCATAAAACTTAACCGTTAGCCTTTCGGTAACCAAAGCGGATCGATTTTCGGATACTGTGATGTCGTAGGACGCGGACACAATCGAGTAGCCATCATCCACCGGACCTCTGTAATAATCAGAGCTATAATTAATATTTAGACGCGGTAAAAACACGGCAAGACAAACAAATACTGCCGTTAGTGCAATTATTAACGCGACTACTCTTTTTTTCATTAGAATTTAACCTTAACGTTTTCCCTTTCGCTCGACTCCGTCTCAAAATAGGGTTTTTTAATAAGCTTCATAGAATTTGCAATAAGATTAGACGGAAAAAACATAATTTTGTTGTTGTACTGCTTTACAGTTGCATTATAGTATTTGCGATGCTGAGCAATATCGTTTTCGATAGCAGTAAGCTGGTTTTGGAGCATACCAAACTGCTCGCTTGCTCTAAGCGCCGGATATGCTTCAGAAAGAGCAAATAGCGACTTAAGCGTACCGCTAAGAGCATTTTCCGCCTCGATTTTATCTTCTGCCGTCGTCGCTTGCATAGCGCTGTTTCTTGCCGCAATAACACCCGTAAGTGTTTCGCTTTCGTGAGCCGCGTAGCCCTTAACCGTCTCTACAAGATTTGGTATAAGGTCCCAACGCTTTTTGAGATAAACGTCGATCGTCGAAAAAGCTTCTTCTACGTTGTTAGTAAGTGCCACAAGGCTGTTTCTTGTTGCGATAATCCACGCGATTAAAGCGACTACTAAAACAACGGCTACTATAACAATAAGCCAAATCGCCCAATCTTGAATCGATAATAAAAACATGTTCTTCTCCTATAAAATTATTTTCGTAATTATATCACGATTAATATTTTTTGTCAATAGCATTGACGCTAAGCTACAATATTATACGCTAAAGCAGGTATTTAAGCAATGCAACGCTCACTTTTGTAAAACTCGACGCTTGATATAATACAATATCACAATATTTGTAAATTTTTCATCAGTTTTTCAATGATTTGTTAATTTTTCTATAATAAGTTATGGTAAAGTTAATACACATGGTGTATAATATATAAAGATAAACGTAATTTTCGCACAAAAACAAAGGAGAATACATAATGAAAAAAACAAAGAGCGTTTTGCTTAGCATTATTTTAGCTATTGCCCTTGCGTTTATGGTTGGATGCACGTCATCCGCATACGATATTGCTGTCAAAAACGGTTATATGGGCACAGAGGAGCAATGGCTTGCTTCGCTAAATGGTGCAGATGGCACAGACGGTAGCGACCTTACAATAAACAGCATATATGCTGAAGCGGTAGAAAATGGATACGAAGGAGATTTCTTCGATTTTTTAGACGAATACCTTACTCTCGAACATTCTCCCGATAGGTCTAATATCATAAATAAATGCATGCGCTCCGCAATGCTCGTACAATGCCAATTCACCAAGCGTTCGCACGGACTTACGCAGGGAGAGGAATTTGGCCAACAAGGATCGGGCGTTATTTATAGTATCAACAAAGAACAAGGCAGCGCATACATAATAACCAACTACCACGTAGTATATTCTTCAAACAGCGATACGCAAACACACGTATCTGACGAAATTAGCGTTACTCCGTACGGTGGAAGCGCAATTTCAGTTAGCTACATAGGCGGCTCTGCTCAGTACGATATCGCAGTCTTAAAGGCACAGAACGACTACTTTAGCTCTGCTCTTCCCATTGCCGCAAACCTCTCTGATAGCGACGTTATAGTCGGCCAAGCCTCTATCGCAATAGGCAATCCTGCAGGCAACGGATTGTCCGCAACCCAAGGCATTATTAGCGTTGACTCCGAAACGATTGTTATGGAAGGCATTGAGGACTCGTCGTCGTACGTGTCTATGCGCGTTATGCGTATAGATGCTGCAGTAAACTCAGGCAACAGCGGTGGCGGATTGTTTAATGCGGCTGGCGAGCTTATAGGTATCGTTAATGCAAAATCTTCGGATACGTCGATAGAAAATATGGCATACGCAATTCCCTCTTCTATCGCTTCGGCGGTAGCTGACAATATAATAAAAAACAACGGCAACTTTAATAAGGGTACGGTAGGCATCACTATTACCACCACCAATTCCAAAGGATATCTCGACGAAAATGGTCATATAAGAATTGCCGAAACTGTTATCATCAGTCAAGTTTCGGGCGCGGCAAGCGGACTTTTGCAAGCAACCGACGTCGTTAAGGCGATAACAGTTTACGGCGAAACGATTACCGTTACAAGAATGTTCCACCTTACCGATCCAATTCTTAGAACTCTTCCGGGCGACAGCGTAACCATTACAGTCGAACGAAACGGTCAAACTTTAGACATTACGGTTGTTTGTGGCTAAAATTGTTTATTAAACTTCTTGACAATATGCAAAAAAACGAATATAATTAAATATATCACTCATAAGGAGATTATGCTATGTATTGTAGAAACTGTGGTAAAGAAATTAACGACAATGCAGACGTTTGCTTGCATTGTGGCGTAGCAACAAACAAAACTACCGCCAATCAATCAAGCGCACAGCAAACCAACGTGCTTGCAATAATCGGCTTTATACTTTCCTTTATAATGCCCATCGCTGGACTTGTACTTTCTATATTAGGAAGATCCAAGGCTTCTTCTTACAACGATAACGGCAAAGGTCTTTCATTAGCGGGAATAATAATATCATCCATATACTTAGCGTTTGGTTTATTAGTTATAATTATCTATATGTATATATTTTTGCTATTGATAATATCAGGTCCTATAATGTAATCAGCACGCCATAAACGCTTTAACATTTAATATATGAAAATGTCTTGACATAACGTATATTTTTATGTATAATAGTATTGTAATGATAAAAACTTAGGAGGTTAACGTATGTTTTGTAGAAACTGTGGTCAAGTAATAGCTGACAATGCAGACGTTTGCATACATTGTGGCGTTAAAGTAGAAAACAAGCAAAACGCAAACAAATCAATTGAGAAGAAGAACAACGCCAACGCGATAGTCGGATTTATATTCTCTTTCTTTGTGCCTTTGGTAGGTATTATTTGCTCTATTATAGGGTTAATTAAATCCAAGGAGTGCAACAGCGGTAAAGGACTTGCAATTGCCGGTATCGTAATTTCGGTAATTATCTGGATTATTAGCCTTACGCTTTACAGCTATATTATGGAGATTCTTTACGAATATCTCGAATATTATATGTTATTTTTGATGTAAGCTAAGCAACAAAAAAAGGTCGATTCGTTCTGAACCGACCTTTTTTTGTTGCCTAATTTTATTTGACTAGATTTCTGCGATAACTTCAACCTCTACCAAAACGTTCTTGGGAAGAGTCTTAACTGCTACGCACGAGCGCGCGGGACAAGAGGTGAAATATTTGCCGTATATAGCGTTAAACGCCGCAAAATCGCCCATATCGCTAAGGAAGCACGTGGTCTTGAACACCTTGTCAATCGAAGTGCCTGCGCCTTCAAGCACACCTACTACGTTCTTGCAAACTCTTTCGGTTTGTTCTTCGATAGTGCTACCTACGATTTGACCGCTAACGGGATCAAGGGGGATTTGACCGGAAGAATAAACGATATTGTTTACTACCATAGCTTGCGAATAAGGTCCGATTGCGCCGGGTGCCTTGTCTGTTTTGATAACTTTCATTGTGAGTTCCTCCAAATTTTATACTATTATGCTAAAGCCGTTTCCGTGAAGAGTGGCTTTTATCGACTGAATATGCTCAAAGTTTCTTGTTTCGAGCTCCATCTTAAGATAGCACGTATCAATATCGCCGTTAGCAGCAAGACGCTCGTGCTGCGCAGATATTACATTAGCGCCAAGCTTAGCGATACACTGAAGCGCCGCACTGAGCTGTCCCGGGGTATCCTTAAGCTGAATAGTGATCATTGCGCGTCTACCTGTATTAAGCAAGCCTTGAGTTATGACGCGCGACAGTCTATTTACGTCTATATTACCGCCCGAAACAACACAGCAAACCTTTTTGTTGGATATAGGTAGCTTGTTGAACATCGCGGCAGCAAGAGCTACTGCGCCCGCCCCTTCGGCAACCATCTTTTTCTTCTCGATAAGCGTAAGAATTGCCGTGTAAATTTCCGCTTCGTTAACCGTAAAAATTTCGTCCACGTAATGCTTGGTATAGTCAAACGTAAGGTCGCCCGGTTGCTTAACGGCTATACCGTCAGCGAGAGTATTAACAGACGCAAGCTTGATTGCTCTATCTTCCTTAATAGAATTATACATGCTTGACGCATTGCTTGCTTGCACGCCGTACACCTTAATGCTCGGCTTAATTTGCTTAGCGGCAAATGCTACGCCCGAAATAAGTCCACCACCGCCAATAGGAACGACTATTGCATCAAGATCTGGCATTTGCTCTAAAATTTCGAGCGAAAGCGTACCCTGTCCTGCGATAACGTCTTCGTCATCAAACGGATGAATAAAGGTATATCCGTGCTCACGCTGAAGCTCTATTGCTCTTTGGTACGCGTCGTCGTATACACCCGGAACAAGCATAATTTGCGCTCCGTAGCTACGAGTTGCTTCTATCTTGGATATAGGCGCGCCTTCGGGCAAGCAAATAAGGGCTGGAATACCATTTTTTTGAGCAGCAAGCGCAACGCCTTGAGCGTGGTTGCCTGCAGAGCAAGCAATAACGCCCCTTTTCTTCTCTTCATCGCTTAGCCTAGAGATTTTATAATAAGCGCCACGAACCTTGAAAGAGCCGGTTATTTGCAAGTTCTCGGTCTTGAGATAAACGTTATTATCGCATTTTATGGGCATATGCAAGATGTCGGTATTGCTAACAACATTACTAAGCACTTTTGCCGCATCCTTAACCTTTTCGATAGTGAGCATTATTTCTTACCTGCCTTTTTTTGTTTTTCGTATACTGCTTTAGCTAATCCACCCTCAGATGTTTCACGATATCTGTGCGACAAATCGCTACCCGTTTCGTACATTGTCTTTACTATGGTGTCAAACGAAATCCTTCGCGTTGTATACAAAAAGCTTGCAAGATTTACAAGGTTAATAGCTCTCATAGCAGCTACTGCGTTACGCTCTATGCAAGGAATTTGAACAAGTCCGTTTACCGGGTCACAAGTTAAGCCAAGATGATGCTCTATCGCCATTTCGGCAGCGTACTCTATCTGCTCGATAGTCATGCCATAAAGCTCGCCAAGAGCCGCGGCAGCCATAGCGCAAGCCGTACCGATTTCGGCTTGACAGCCACACTCAGCGCCGCTTATGGACGCATTATGTTTGATAAGATTGCCTATTAGTCCAGCAACCGCCAAGGCGCGAACAATATCATCTTCGTCAAACTTTCGTTTTTGCTTAGTATAACATAGCACTGCTGGCAAAACTCCACACGCACCGCACGTGGGCGCAGTAACCGTCTTACCGCCGCCTGCGTTATTTTCTGCAACGGCGTACGCATACGAACATACCATACGGTTTTCGCGAGTTTCGGGGCTTTCGTCAATAAATCTTTGATTAAACAAAAATTTTGCCTTGCGCTCTACCTTAAGGCCGCCTGCCAAAATTCCCGTAGCCTTAAGCCCCGTAGAAATAGCAACGTTCATAGTGCGCCATACTTCAGCCAAATACTTCTTGATTTCTTCGCCCTCAAATTCAAACACGTAGTCACTAAGCGAAATACTGTTTTTGTCGCAATAATGCGCTATCCACTTAAACGTAGAATGCGGATATACCTTCTTAGCCTTTTGCTCGTGGCTGTAATCCTCGCCCTCGAACAAAATATCACCACCGCCTATGCTTATAACACGCTGACGGTTTTTGTCTTGTCCCGTAAATATATCCATCGTGTTTGGACGCGCCACTTCTGTTTGGGTATCAAAAATAATATTTACCTTAGAGGGCGCAAAGACATCCTTAAGCGCCTTATCTGTAAAGTGCCCCTTGCCAGTCTTAGCGAGAGAACCGTACAATATAACGGTATACTCATCAGAGGGAAACTTTTTTTTGTAAATATCTGCCGCCTTGGCAGGTCCCATCGTGTGCGAACTCGAAGGTCCGTAGCCGATTTTGAAAATTGCTTTAATAGATTGCATAACTTTCAGCTCCGAAAATTTTTACAAGTTAATAGTAGCACAACAGCGCCAATTTGTCAATTGTTTTATAATTTTTGTTTGTATATTTTTTGTAATCTTATATGCAAAAAAATCAGTCGAAAAAACTTCTCCGTTCTTTCGACTGCACAATCTTGATTTTACTTCGTTTGTTCTTCGGGCTGGAGCATCTTGACTAATGCCTTAGCAACGTCCTTGATGGACGCGTTAGTGGTATTGATGCAAATATCGTAATTTCTCATTTCGCCCCACTTATATCCCGTATAGAACATATAGTATTTTGCCCTTTGTCTATCAATCTTACGAATTTTGTTCAAAAGCATTCTATCTGTCAACACGTCGCTCTTTTCGTCCTTGCTTCTACACCTATCAACGCGCGACTGCATAGATGCGTACACAAAAATTTTGAACGGATTGCGGTCGCGAAGAATATAATCTGCGCATCTTCCTACTATTACGCAGTCTGACTTATCCGCCATCTCGGTAATAATGTTGCTTTGCTCTACATAAATATTAGTAGCTTGGTCTATCCCCGAATTAACGGACGTATACAATGTCTGTCCTATTGTTATAGGAAAGCTTGCCACAGGATTAGACTCAAGAATTTGCTTAACGTAAGATTCGGCGAGATCAGTCCTGTTAGCAATCTGTGTAATAATTTCATTATCGTAATACGCCCAGCCCAATAGCTCCGCAAGACGCTTTCCAAGCTCTCTACCCCCACTACCAAACTGTCTTCCTATTGTTATAATTTTATTCATATACCTCTCCTTATCTTGTCATAACAGCGCATCTTAGCGCACACACTTGCTAATTATAGATTATACACTAAATTTTTACAAAAATCAAGTAGTCAAGCAAAAAATCAAATAATATTGCTTGAAATTTAATAGAACTAATGTTATAATTATTCTACACAAGTCACAATAGTGCGAAGCTTTTGGAGAGATTTAATGGAAATTTGGGAAGTTATTTTACTTGGAGTTGCGCTTAGCATGGACGCTTTTGCCGTTTCTATTTGCAAGGGACTGTGCTGCAAGCAATATAAGATAAAGCAATCTCTTATTGTAGGAGGCTGGTTTGGTTTTTTCCAAGGCCTCATGCCGCTGCTTGGATTTTTGCTCGCAAGCTTAGTTGCAGGCTATATCGTGGCGGTTGACCACTGGATAGCTTTTGTTCTGCTTTCGTTTATCGGCGGTAAGATGATTTACGAATCGTTCAAGGATGACGACGAAGGCACTAACGATTCTCTTGCCTTTAAGGCAATGCTACCATTAGCAGTAGGGACAAGCATTGACGCTATGGCGGCAGGTATAACGATGGCTCTTACTCCGCCCACGTTTAGCGTGTTTATTGCGGTAGGTATTATCGGCATAATTACGTTCGCTTTCTCTGCCTTAGGCGTAAAAATAGGTAATATCTTTGGAGAAAAGTTTAAGAAAAAAGCCGAAATCTTCGGCGGAGTGGTGCTTATTCTTCTTGGCCTTAAAATCTTAATCGAACATTTGTTTTTTTAGTTTTTTCATTACAAAAAAATGCCGCTTACAAACAAGCGGCTTTTTTTTGCTAACCTAATATTTTATATAAAAGGCGGCAAAGCTGGGTAGCTTCGTCTAGGGTAAGATTTATGCAGTCGCCTATTTGCATAGGAGTTGCGACGGCTTAAAGATTAAGCAATTTTCCTTGCGCGTGATTCCAATAAGCAAACACGCCCGTTGCTTTGCAAGCAGAAAGCAACGCTTATAATCAAGTTTTAATCGGCCATCCTTCCCTTAGTTTCTCTGCTGCAAGACACTTAAAGCTTGCTTTGTCGCAATTCTTCTTCCACCCTTTTTGCTTCCGTTACAGCGCGAGCAAGCTGATCGCCACAAGAAGTCGCCTTGCCTCCGCACGTTACGCCGCTAAGCTTACGCGCTACGTCATCAGCCTTCATGCCGTCTACAAGAATAGGAATACTTTTTAGGTTACCCTCGCAGCCTCCTGTAAACTTAACGTTAGTAACCACTCCGTCATTTATGTCCAAATCGATAATTCTAGAACACGTACCAAAGGTTTTGTAAGTATAATGCATTATTAAATCTCCTCCACTTGCTTTTTTTACTTCCTTAGTTTTGGTTGTAGGCTCAAAACGAACAACTGCGTTACAGCTTCAATCAACCAAAATTTTAGCAAAATTCAACTTGATAAAGGCAATTAAATTGAACGCAATTGAATATTA
>JAFVXL010000067.1 GCA_017501145.1 Clostridia bacterium
AAAACACTTATGGCTACCGTAGAATAACGTTAGAATTAAGACAAAAAGGTTATGTAATTAACCATAAAACAGTCTTAAAACTAATGAAATCGCTAAAAATTCGCGGAAAACAAAGAAAAAGCAAGTATAAATCGTATCGTGAATGAAAGAATATCTTTAAAATTGAAAATGAGTCCAGTTAAATACCGAACTCAATTCCAATATATTTAATTTAATTTTTTGTCTAAACTTTTGGGTTCACATCATTAGTTAACTCGTTCTCTCTTTTTATTTATATGTATTAGTTTAAGCGTCTACGTCCAACACGTCTGTTTCGCCAAAAATTTCTTTTACGTTGTGCTTAAGCATTTCTTCATCAATAGTACGCGCTGCAACAACAAGCACATCTCCTTCGCAAATAATGCGCTCTCCCCTGCGGAAGTGGTCAGGTTTTGCGCCTGACGGAAGCGGATTTTTGAAGGTAACCGAGGTGACCGAATGAGGCAAAAGGAAAAACTTGAGAGTTTTGCCTATTGCGTACGCGTCCTGCCCAATGGATATCTCAAATGAAATATTCTTGACCTCTTTACCCGCATGACGCTTTTCCAAAATATTCTCAAGCATTTCGTCATAGACGGGCTTAGCGTGAAACAAGCCGGTAATTAGATACGCCGCTACGATAGCGATTATGCTAGGAAATAACGAGGTCATACCGCCCGCAAGCTCAACAATAAGCACTATTGCCGTGATAGGCGCTTGGAGCAACGCGCACAAAAATGCGCACATAGATATAACCACTATGGTAGAATAATACACTTGACCCATCCCACAAGCAACCATAATTTTTGCAAGCAAGCCGCCTAGAAGTGCGCCCACACACAAATACGGAATAAACATACCGCCCGTAATGGACGACGACGAGCAAAAAATTATAAGAAAGAGCTTAAGAATAAGCAAAACCAAAATAATTTGCCATTCAAGCGCCATATTGCCTACCTTATTTATCAGCCCAGCTCCACCACCTATCATATCAGCAAAGAATAAGCAAGCCGCACCGCTAAGCAAAAACGCCGCAATAACCTTTGCAATCTGCGGAAGCTTGACGCTATTCATGAGCTTAATGCTCTTAGATAGCAATTTCAAAAATGCTACACCCGCTAATCCCGTAACTACACCTACGATAAGCGGCAAGTACATATCGCTAAGTCCAATTTCTACCAAATTGAACGAAAAGAGTGCGTGCTCATGCATACCTGTGGCAATTCTAAGAAGCGACGCCGTAATAAGCGCAAACAAAACCGAAACGGCTGCTTGAGCCAAAACTACAGGCGAAAACTTCTTTTGACATTCTTCCAGCGCAAGCAAAATTCCAGCAAGAGGAGCATTAAGAGCTGTTGCAAAGCCTGCACTAGCGCCACTTGAGATAGAAACTCTTTCCCACGTTTTGTGTCTTTTGTGATACTTGCCGCCAATTAAATTTACTCCACTACCTACTGCACCGCCAATTAGAACAGACGGACCTTCACTGCCTAGCGGAAGACCGCAAAAGAACGAAAGAAGGCTTCCAAACATAGCTGCAGGAGCAACCTTATACCACTTAATTGGCAACAACCCTCTCGATGCGCCTTCTGCATATGGAACTCCGCCACCTTTAACCTCAGGAACTAATTTGGTATTAAAGTAGCTAAGCAACGCCGCAATTATCAATCCTACGATAAGCAACGGTAAAAAAGCTAAATTGTCACGCACAAAATTATAAATTTGGCTACTATATTCGAGCATTTTTTCTGCCAAAAACTGATAGAGCCAAATTACCGCTCCGGTAATTATTCCTGTAATAGTTCCATAAAACAATGTGGGAACCATGGTATGTAAAAAATAATTTTTTCCAGTCATAGCTACTCCTATCTTTTGTTAAATCTTTAGTTTTTTAAAGAGCATAGGCGCAAGTAGTGTAGCAAAAATTCCTATCAAAAAGTATCTCACAAATCTAAGAACAAGCGTCCAAACTCCATTATCAACGAACGCAAAAATCACTTTAAGTCCTTCTTTAAGCGCAATCGAAATGGCGATACCTATTAACATCCTTACTGCGTAATGCCACTTCTTGCTGGCCTTAACGTCGTACCTGACCTTCTTCTTTTCGACATAATATCCTATTACCGCTGCAGAATATGCTCCTGCAACTGTCATAAGCGAATCGATTTGTTCACCAAGCGCGCAATAAAATATAATGCTTGCGACAAAGCAAATTACACAGAGTGGCACGACAAAAAACATAATTTTTTCTTCTTTATCACCAATCTTATCAAAAAGCCAAAAGCCAAGCATTCCAACGCCCACTCCAAGCAATGCACCTACGATAACGTCAGTTGGAAAATGCTGACCAAGATACACCCTCGAAAACATAACGAGTGCAATCATTATACATGATACGATACATACTGATCTAAAGTAAAGCCCCTTCTTTTTGCTAAACAAGGTTAAATCCGTGCCTATTACAGCGATATTATTACTGTGTCCGCTTGGGAAGGAATACCCTTCGGTTGTTTCCAAAATAGGTTCAATTCCATCAAGATAATATGGCCTAACTCTCTTTACTGTAGTTTTTACCATGCCTACGGCAATTTGGGCTATCATAAACAAGTTGAGCAGCTTAAATCCTTCACGCTTATCCACGCACCAATAAAGAATCATTACTGCAAGCATAAAAAACAGCTCCGCGCCAAACTGGGTTATAAAGAAAACAAAGTAGTCTAAAAACGCGCTATTGCCACTTTGGAGCCATTTAATAAATTCGATTTCCCACGCCACTAATATTATATCCTTATAATGTTATCGCCATCGTCCCACAATCTTTCAAGCTTAAAGAACTCTCTCGTTTCTTCATGAAAAACGTGCAAAATAACGCAGCCGTAGTCTACCGCCGCCCACTTGGGATCAATATCTCTACCGCGCGGCTCTAAGCCGTATTCCTTGCTAAGCTTCTCGTCAACGTTGTCGGCAAGCGAACGAACGGCAGTCGTAGATTTTGCGGACGCAAGAACGAAATAATCCGCAACGATAGTCTTACCCTTCAAATCAATAATAACCACATCCTTACCTTTCTTTTCGTCCAAAACGTCGGCAATCTTCTTCGCTAATTCAAGCGCTGTCATTTGATTTGATTCTAAACTCATCTTTTTAATTTGTTCCATTTTTCTTATCCCTTTTATTTATTTCTAAGTAATATCTATAAACCCTTTCCGTAATAGGCGCAATCTCAATATTTTGCGCCGTTAAGTACTCTAACGTGTTTTTTAGCATTAGCTCCATAGCCAAGCTTAGGCTTACGCAAGCCGCTTGACGAATTATTTCCAATCCGCCAAAATTTCTTCCAGGCTCTACATAATCGGCAAGCGCGACTATCTCTGCTAGCTTATCCATATTAAGATTGCAAGTCGTATGCGTGCGTACCGCCTCTACTATAGACGGCTTTAGCTTAAAGTAATGCTCGCATATTGCCGCCCCATATTCAGCGTGTCGACAGGAAAGCGGCAAATTTTCGCATTCAGGAATAGGAATACCCATTTCGTCCATCATCTTAGGCGTAACGTACTTGCCTATATCATGCAAAAGTAATGCAACGGTTGCGTCGGCAACATCCACGTCGTAGCGCTTAGCAAGCTTGATCCCTTCTAGCGTAGTGCGATAAGTATGCTCTATTCGTTCAGCCTTTAATCCAAAGGTTTTATACGCGCGAGTAAACTTGACATAATCCGTATAAAGTCCGTTTTGCAAGATAATTTGCTCGACTTCCTTGCTAACGAGTCCACCTATCTTACCCATAGCGACTGCAACTTTGACTTCGCTCGACGAAACGTCTTGGCCGCAAAAATCCGCTTGCAAAAATTCTTCGCTGAGCGTACCCTCGTCATATCCTGGACGCTTTATGACGTAAAATTTGCACAGCTTCTTTAGCTCATCCGAGCATTTCCACCTGTCTACCGAACGCGCGCCTTCGCTACCTATCGCAAAATATAACTGCTTATTTTCATTATAAAAATGTCGCACCGTATCTATCGAATAGCTACAGCCTTGCTTGTTTATCTCATAGTCCGAAACAGTTACGTTTGCCTTAAACGAGCAAACTCTGAGCATTTCAAGGCGCAGCTTTCCGCTTGCCGCGCTACCACCCTGCTTAAAAGGCGAAACAGAAGTCGGCACTACGATAACCTCGTCAAACCTATCGGCAAGATTATTAATAATTTCTTCGTGCCCCTTATGAACGGGGTCAAAGCTACCGCCGAAAATAACCGTTTTAACCATTATTCCACAAATTCGAACTCAAAGTCGAGAATTCTTATAATGTCGCCGTCTTTTGCTCCACGAAGTCGAAGTTCCTTAATAATTCCTTTTTCCTTAAGAGTTTTTTGGAAATAATTAAAGCTGTCATAATCATTAAGCACTACGCCACGAGCAACTTCATCAATAAATCCACCGCTAAGTCCAAAGCTTCCGTCGTCGAATCTATCAATTGAATACTCGTTTGTATTGATTTTACCAAATTCAAACGGCTCATATTCGATAGGCTCAAGGGGCGGCAAGGTATCAAGCTTTTTGATAATTGATTGCACTAGCTCATCCGTACCTTTATGCATAATACCGCTAATTTCCACTATTCTCTTTCCTCTAACTCTACGGCGGAACTCCTTGATGTTTTCTTCGGGCGCAATATCGCACTTGCTGAGCGCGATAATTTGCGGCAAGCGCGCAAGTCTATTGTTATAACTCTTAAGCTCGGAGTTGATATTCTTATAATCTTCGTACGGATCTCTGCCTTCGCTTCCCGAAATATCCACTACGTGAACAAGCAAGCGAGTTCTATCTATATGACGCAAAAAGTCATGTCCAAGTCCAACGCCTTCGCTTGCACCTTCTATAAGTCCTGGAATATCCGCAACTACAAAGCTACGGTCATAAAGCTTGACTACGCCAAGATTAGGACTGAGCGTAGTAAAGTGATAATTAGCAATCTTTGGCTTAGCATTAGTAATAACCGAAAGCAACGTGGATTTGCCTACGTTAGGATATCCTACAAGTCCCACGTCAGCTATAGTCATAAGCTCCAAAATTACAGCATGCTCTTCAGTGAGCTGACCTTTTTGCGAAAAGTGCGGAGCTTGTCGGCGCGAAGACTTAAATCTTGCGTTACCCCTTCCGCCTAAACCACCTTCCAATACAGTTACAGTATCCTTATCACCAAACATGTCGGCGATAATTCTTCCTGACTCTCCATCACGAATTACCGTACCGCGCGGAACCTTGATAACAAGCGAATCGCCACTTTTGCCATGACAGTATTTACCCGTACCGTTTTCACCGTCTTGAGCGCGAAAATGTTGGCAATATCTAAAGTCAGTAAGCGAATTTTTGCTTTCGTCCGAGCAAAAAATTATACTACCGCCCTTGCCACCGTCGCCTCCGTCCGGTCCACCGTTAGCAACATACTTTTCGGTATAGAAAGAAGTACAACCGTTGCCTCCATTGCCAGCCTTAATGAAAATTTTTACCTTGTCTATAAACATTAATTATCTCTCTGTTGTTATTTACTCTTCTTTTTATTTTGCCTTATTTTATCTTTTTCT
>JAFVXL010000068.1 GCA_017501145.1 Clostridia bacterium
AACTGAAGAAGTTGCTGAAGAGCCCGCTGAGGAGCCTGTAGCTGAAGAAGTTGCTGAAGAGCCCGCTGAGGAGCCTGTAGCTGAAGAAGTTGCTGAGGAGCCCGCTGAGGAGCCTGCAGCTGAAGAAGCTACACAAGAGCCTGCTGCTGAGCCGATTTATACCTATGATAGATCGTTTACAGCAAAGCTTTCGCAAGCTCCGGATGGACTTAAAGAAGCTTATAGCCAAATTAAGAACCATGCGTTAGCTTATAGAAAGATAGGCTCGAGAATGAGCTGGCGTTTTGATTCCATTAACCGTGGTAGAACTAAGATTGCTAAGTTGCAAATCAAGGGCAGTAGCATTATAATGTATGTTGCAGTTGATCCTGACACTATTAGCAAATCCAAGTATCACCATAAGAGCGTTAAGGAAAAGGCAAAGTTTGCTGAAATTCCGACCAAGCTCAAGATTAAGAGCATGCGTTCGGTTAAGTATGCAAAAGAGCTTATCGATCTTGCGATGGCAGAGAAAGAGCTTAAGCTTAGAAAGGTATTCAACGCGGTTGATTACGCAGAAATGTATCCGTACATGACTACCGAAGAGCTTGTAGAAAAGAGCCTTATCAAAGCTAAAATTTCTGACGGCAGAAGCTTTTGGAAGAAATAATACGCTTAAACATTAAACAATATAAATGCTCAACAAATTAGGTTGGGCATTTATTCAATTTAGAGATAAACGTCACAAAAGCTAAATTGCAAAAAAATAGAAGAATTTTACAAAAAAACCATTGCTATTTTTATAAACATCTGTTATAATAATTGTATAATAATTAATTGGAGGATAGGTTATATGTCTATTGTAAAAAGTTTTAAATCTTTGCCTAGGCTTGTGCAGATTCTTTTGCTTTTGATTCCTGTTGTAAACTGGATAACAGAAGTTGTAGTTCGTTTGTCTGCAGCTAAGCACGGCAAGGGACTTGCACAAATTGTAGTTTTGATTTTTGCTATTCTTCCTACCGGTAATATTCTTGGTTGGGTAGACTTAGTATGGTGCTTGTTGTTCAATAAGCTTATTTTGACTTAATAAAAGTCCACAAAAGGAGGCTCGAGGTTAGTCGGGCCTCTTTTGTTTGCTCATTAGTAAAATATTAAGCGCCTTTGAGGCGTTAAAGCTAAAGGAGCTTTTTTGGGCGTTTATTAACGGTTGATTTTTTTTGGGTGTTGTGGTAAAATAACAGTATGCACAATCGTTTTTGGATAAAAAGGATATTTATGTTTGCTTTGGTGGCGGTAGTGGCGCTTTTGGTAGCGACCTACACGCCTATTAAGGCGTACGCTTATTCTAATTACGATTTTGCGCGCAAGGGCGACATTGGCTATTCTACCTTTTATGCGTGGGATTTGCTCAGCGATATGGGGTACGAGGTGAGCGACACGGAGAAGGAGCTTTTGTCAACCGTTTCGGATTTTGAGATTACTTACAGCAACTCTATACCGTCGAGCTACGTTGAGGAAAAGTATGAAAACGGCGTTGTAGCCGTTACCGCATTAGACTACTCGTACAAGACGGCAAGCAACAAAACGGTCGTTTGGACTCCAACAGCCGCTTATTTGGGAAGCGAGAGCATGATTGGTGGCTCAGGTACGTGGACGGGCGTAGCAAGTGAGCAAAGTGGCGATACGGTAAGGGTAGAGTATTTGCTTACAAGCTCGATTGACGCCGATAGTATAAACGCCTTTTCGAACAAAGCCTTTCAATTTGCTAGACAAGCAAACGACAAAATTACTAGCGAAAACGATCGCTATGAGCTTGAGCTTGCCGAATATAATCAAAAATATCAAAATTATCTTGACTATTTGGATGCGGCTACCCAGTATGAGATAGATCTTGAGCTATATGACGAGTATTTGGTCAATCTTGCATCGTGGCAATTGCAAAATTCTGCGTACCAAACTTATTTGCAAGAGTACGAGCAGTACCTAATTGAGCTTGAGCAGTACAACAATTACGACAAAATTTTGCAGCAGTATTATGCCGATTTTGCCGCCTACCAACAGTATTTGGCGGATGTTGACGATTATTATACTGCCATGGAAAAATACAATGAGCAGTTGCTTTCGCCCGACGTGCAAAAGGTGCTGTACCAAATATCTATTTTGGACTATTTAACTAAGCGTGTCAACCTTAACAGAACTCTTATGGGAGCTATTATGGGCAATTCGGTAACGCAAGTTCTTGCCCAAACGGAAGCGCTTGTGTTAGCTGGTGCCGAACGCGCCGCAGTAGAAAGGGCTAATAACGCTACGCTCGCCTTAAGAAATTTGTTTACGATATATTCTGATGCTAAAACTAACGAGCAAAAATATGCGTATTATATCTCGTGCTACGATTCGCTAAAGGATAACTTTATTTTGTTGCTCCAAACGCTCGACTACTTTTATGGCTTTTCTATGGTAAGAAACGCCATCAAGCAGTACGATAGGATTGAGGAGTACGAAATTTTGCTTGCTCAGCTTTATTATGTGTCAAACGCTCTTAGCGACGTCAAAATTCCTAACTACGTTCAAGCATTTAAGTACGACAAAACGGGCGGAGGATATTTTGATTCTTCTTATCGCGTAGGCCCGTCTAAGACTGCACCTGCTGCGCTTGTAGGCAAGGGCGGCGAGGTAGAAGATAGGCAAAGCGGCGCGCCTATTGAAAGCGGTTATGTCAAAATTCCCGTTATGCCTACTTTGCCCGAGGAGGTGGCGCACCCTGGCGCTATTCCCGAGCAAATAACGCCTGTTATGCCCGAGGTGGTGGCTAATCCTGGAGATATGCCCATTGAGGTAATCGAGCCGACTGAGCCCACCGAGGTAGTTGAGCCGGTTGCGCCGATAGCATACAAGCCGACTGAGCAAGAAGCTAAGCTTAGCGCCTTGATTGACGGTGGATTGACAGAGCGTGAGCAGCTTACGGATGATTATATATTAACGCTAAAAATCGAAATAACTAAATATTTCCGTAACGCATTGTTGGCGACGTTGCGTTTTTATGAGCGTTTTGACAGCGCCGAGCCGCTTTATGTAGTTGAGGCGACGATAGGCTCGTATGTGGATTATCCGCTTTCGTTGCCTACAAAAACGAGAGAAGGGTATTCGTGTCAGTTTGATTTTTGGCAAGACGAAAACGGCAACAAAATAGACCTTAACAGCTTAGCGACCGACAAGGGTGACCTTAGTCTGTATGCGCATTTTAACGAAACTCCGCTACTTTATACCGTTATTTGGTACGTTAACGGCACAAGACTTACTAGCAAATACGCCTATGACAGCTCGCCTGTATACGACGAAGCTCTTGGCGCGCCTCTAAGCAAGCCGTCATACAACGATAGGCAATATCGCTTTAGTGGTTGGAAAAACGCCGTAAGCGGCGAAAGTTACGCTCAGGACGAGCCGTTGCCCGTAATGAAAGGCAGCGTTCAAATTTATGAGGCGGTATTTGAAAGCAGTTATATAGTAGAATGGGTGGTAGACGGCAGAAGAACCAGACAGTCGATTTGGGGTGGCGAAACGCCCGTATATCTTGGCTCTACCTCAAAGCCCACTGACGAATACTTTAGTTATCATTTTGCCGGCTGGGACAAAGAAATTCAGCCGGTGAGCGCAGACGTCGTTTATGTGGCTCAATTCGACAAGGAATTTTTGTGTGGCTACTCTAATAGCGGAGCAAAGGTTACCTTAAGTGACGGCGTTTATATAGCTGATTGCTCGGCTAGCACGGCAATGCGTTTTAACGTAGGCGGTATGCTTGGGCTTTGCGCGCAAAATGGAGCTGCAATGCAAGTTAATTTGCCTAGAGCAACGCTTTATTTTTCGCAAGCGGCAGCTTATTCGGCTAACGCCCAAGGCGCGTATGCAATGGTTATTGGCATTGTGGGCTTAGCTGATAAAGAATATTTATTTTATCTTCGCTTTTTTGATAGACAAGGACAATTAATAGAGCTTTCGGAGGTTTATGGCGTTTTGACGACTACCGGCTCTTTTGACGCAGACTATTCGTTCCTTGTTGCTGTTGACGGACAAGGAAATAGTACGGATATTAGATTTAGCGCGAGCGCAAATTCTATATCGTTTACCATCAAAACTAACGTAGAATACAATCTTAGATTGCAGTATACGGTAGGCGTTGTTCCGTCTGATAGCGTTACGATAAATACAAGCGTAAAGCGCGCAAGAGTAGGTGAAACGGTTGTTATCACTTTAACTGACCTTGCGCCTGGCAAAAAGATAAGCTCAGTTTATGCCGTAGATTCTAACGGCAACGACGTTTGTATAACAGATCTTAGCTTGGTTATGCCAAATAGCTCGGTTACGATAGGCGTGGTATGTTCTTATATCGATTACGTCATCACCTTTAAGTCGGAAGGAAGGACGCTCTTGACTCAAACGTATAGATATGGGGACAGTATCGTTTCTCCCTTGTCTCCCATAAAGCCGTCAGACGACGAGTACGAATACGTCTTTGTTGGCTGGGATAATGAGCTTGGGATAGTTACGCAAGACGCCGTTTATAACGCCGTTTTTGAAAAAAGGGCCATCCAAAAGGAATTGCCACCCGAATCTACGCTCAACACGCTAATCAAAGCT
>JAFVXL010000069.1 GCA_017501145.1 Clostridia bacterium
TAACGTATACCTTGCGCTCGATCCTAATCAATTCCAAGACACCAAGTACATATTCGAGAACGTTTCTCACAAGGCAACGTACAGCAAATACCCCATGCGTGTAAAGGTTACGTCTAATAGGCAGGTAAAATGGGTTATCGAATTGCTTGAGATTGTCACTAAAAGTAAAAATCTACAAATGGAGAGTGAATTTAATGCTTAAAAAGCCAACAAGCATAATAGCTCTTTGTTTGCTAATTATATTTATCGTAGCAATCGGTGGAGCTTATGCGACATTTAACTATTCGATAGAAATGCCCTACCCGTTCCAAAAGGATTTTTCACTAACGGTCGAAAACTTTTCGTACGTACCGGGATCAAGCGAAATGGTATCAGGAGAGGTTGCCGTAGCGGAAAAATTTGTAGAGGAGCTCAACAAGTCGCTCACAACTAATGAGCAGACCGAGCTAGAAAGCTACATTGAGGAGCGAAAAGACAAGGGCAGCAGCTGGCTACCCATAAACGAGCTTGCTGCTGACGATCCTGCTGCCGAGGGCTTACGTGAGCTTTTGGGCATAGACTTATATCCCGAGCTTACCGTTATTATAAAATTTTTAAGCGGTGTCCCAGCATACGAGCTATACACTACCCGCGTAGACGTGGACGAAACTGACGAAAATGGCGAATACGTTATCCCCGAGAGTGAATTCCAAAGCGAAACGACGTTCGTTTATCCGGTAAATCGCACCACCTTCCAAGTTCTTGCCGACGGAACATACGTGGCTAATCAAGTTTCGGTAGGATACTCAAGAGCTATATACTATTACGAAACGCCCACTCAACAGTCTACTACGAGAACGTACGACGTTTCTGCTTGGGCAGAAGGAATTTCGTTCAATACGGCTATCACTATGGAGGCTGATATTGTCGGCGAAGAAATTACCGTGCAAAACATTGACAGCCAAAAGGAAGTTTATTTTGCGTTTAGCGTAGGCGGCTGGAGCGGAGCGCCTACTGGCAGGTATACCTTCGAAACGGACGTTCAGGGGCTTACCGCAACGTGGTACAACAGTAGCTATACCAACGTTACAGGCAACAATCTTACCGGCTCAGGCTTTGGTGGCAGTACGTATTATCTTAAGCTATCGTACACTGCGCCCGAGGGACAAGAGCCACAAGACTTTAAGTTCACCTTTGCTCCTTAATAGACAAAAGCACAAACAAAAAGAGTATTTACCAAGCAAGTAAATACTCTTTTTTTGATACAAAATATAATTTTATTTTCTTCGACCAAACAGCACAAGCACTCTAGTAAGAAAGCGTAAAAAATACACGAGCGAGGTAAGCATAGATGCTAAGTACGTAAGCGCCGCTGCCGAAAGCACCTCGCCTGCGCCGTCAATTTGCTCCTGTGACAAAACGCCTTGAGCTATGAGCATTTCCTTTGCGCGTCTACTTGCATTAAGCTCAACGGGTAGCGTTACAAGCGCAAAGACAAACGTGCCACCGTAGAGCGCAACACCCACAAGCGCGATATAAAACCCTAAGCTCGGATTTGCCGCAAGCGAAAGAAGGTCGATTATAAGTCCAACCAAGACTAACGGCATTGCCAAATGCGAGCCAAAATTCACGACGGGCACAAGAAAAGTGCGCAAATTATAGAATACGTACCCTTTTTTCTTTTGCATAACGTGACCTATTTCGTGAGCGGCAACCGCTACTGCCGCAACCGAATCGTTATCGTAAGTTGATTGCGAAAGATTAACGATTTTTTTAGTAGGATGATAATGGTCGGTCAGCTTTCCGTGTGTCTTGCCTACCTTAATATCGCTAATACCGCCGCTACGCATAAGTCTTTCGGCAGTTTCTCGCCCTGTTAGTCCGGAGCTTGCTCGCACTCTATCGTGCTTAGCAAACGCAACCTTTACCCTATAACTTGCATAACCCGCAAAAATCATACACACTACTATTGCGGCTAAAAAAATAAGATACTCTTGTAAATACATATCTACTCCTTATATCTAACTAAAATTGCATTTTCGGCTTGCTTGTGCGCTTTTGCCGCTAGTATAGTATACCCATAGTACAGACAAAAACTCGCATCTAAGGCACTAAAGGCAAGTTTACTCGTCACTTTGCCACTGCGCATAGCCATACTTGCTTTTTTGAAAATTATACCACTCTTTCATTTTTAAGTCAACCACAAACAGCTTTGTTATTTGTATATTATTGACCTAACCTTAACGCCGCCCTATTTAATGCCGCTGCACTTAGCTGCATTTTGATTTTTTAGCTTTCCATCTCCTGCCGCATTAACCCAAAACCAAAAAACCGTCAAATTACTTGCGCCACTACTGTTCTTAACGCCCTATTCCCTTGACAACTTGACTAATTTTTTTGTATAATCTTACCGTTGTAAAGGTGTCTATATCGCCTTCTCTTACCTCACTTGCATCCTTAGTTAAATGGATATAACAAACCCCTCCTAAGGGTTAGTTGTGGGTTCGATTCCCGCAGGGTGTACCAAAACAAAAAACGCCAATTTCACGTTGGTGTTTTTTTGTTTTTAATATCTGTGTGGCTGAGAACGTGAGTTTTACGAACTGTTCGTTTAGCCAAGCAATCTCACGATTGCGCCCGCCACGGAGCGAAAGCGCAGTATTCCCGCAGGGTGTACCAAAACAAAAAACGCCAATTTCACGTTGGTGTTTTTTTGTTTTTAATATCTGTGTGGCTGAGAACGTGAGTTTTACGAACTGTTCGCTTAGCCAAGCAATCTCACGATTGCGCCCGCCACGGAGCGAAAGCGCAGTATTTCCGCAGGGTGTACCAAAAGATAAGTAAATCGAACATAGCTTTGCGTTCTTTTTCTTTGCAAAAAATTAAGGGCAGGACACAAAGCCCCACCCTAAA
>JAFVXL010000070.1 GCA_017501145.1 Clostridia bacterium
GGTTAACAGCGAATAAATATCGTCGGCAAAAGCATCGATAATTACGCTTTTGTCTTGCTCAAAGCTTTCGCTTGCGTTAGAATTTCTTGTGATGATATTTGAGTTTAGATGACAAAGCTGCGGTCTAAACTCTTTTTTTATGCCTAAAACGCGTGTATATACACTGTTTATGTCAGACATAACTTGTTTATCTATGTTCAAAAGCGCTTGTAAGCATATTCTTTTTATTCTTGCGTACGTATATCTTTTAGATTTGATTTGTTCGATAGCTTGACTTAAAGACGGAAGATTGATGGCGTTTTTTATAGAATATTCCATGCCGATTTCTACATCGGGTAAATTTCGTAATTGCTCTATGCTTAGCTTTCTGAGTGCATAGAGACAAAGAGAATCAAACAAATTTAGATCGGGTAATGTTGAAAAGTTATCGTACGTTTGTGCGGGAACATAATTTTTTATTTGATCTATGTTGTTAGAATATACTGCTTGTCTTATTGCGGATGCGGAGAGAAATTGTCCGCTTAACGAAAGATTGTTGTAATCGTTGCCTGCTCGCCTAATAGGGATGGGGGTAATATTGGTATCATTTAATGCGCAAATATATTCTATTGCCAAAATGTTATTTGGTTTGTTTAATATTTCTTTGTATTTTTCCTTTTCGTTGACTTGGTTACATATTGCCGCAGTTAGCGCGTTTGGATAAGAAATTCCACAAGAAAGCTCTTGTTTTATAAGCTCGTTAGTTAGTGGTTTATTTTTTATTTCAGCAATTTTGAATAGAATTTCCGTATCGTCTGTTTCTACACCAAAGGCTAAATGAGTGATTGATTTAACGCTTTTTAACACTTCTATTGCTCCGCGAGCAAAAAGCTCGGCGTTTGCCGTGCTGTATTTTGTGGGAAGCTGAATAACTGCGCTTGCACCGCAGCAAAGAGCCGCCTTTGTTCTGAGAAACTTATTGATTATTGCTGGCTCTGCGCGTTGAACGAACGGGCCGCTCATAACACAAACGATAGGCTTGCCGGTTATAGAGCGCGCTTTGTCTATTATGTATTGATGTCCGTAGTGAAATGGGTTAAATTCACAAATCAAACCAACGCTCATTAGCTTAATTTTCTCCTAAAAGTTGTTTAATCAACCCTTAAATATTTTACAACATAAAAAGATTGTGTTATAATTATAACATAAAGTTTTGAAATTACAAACTCAAAAACTGTAATTAAGGAGATTATTATGGAATTACTGCAATCATTTCGTCAAAAAGCTAAAGAAGTTAACAAGACGATAGTTCTTCCCGAGGGCGAGGAGGAGAGAACCATCCGCGCCGCTGAGATTATTGCCAAAGAGGGCTTAGCTAAGGTTATCCTTATTGGTAATGAAGAAAAGATAAAGTCTGTTGTTCCCGGAGCTTGTCTTGAAGGTGTTAAGATTTTTGATCCTAACAAGGAAGATCTTACTAAGTACGCTACTGCATTATACGAAGCTCGTAAGAACAAGGGTATGACTATGGAAGCTGCTGCTGAGCAAGCTAAGGATTGTTTGTATCTTGGTGTTTTGATGGTTAAGTGTCATGATGCTGACGGTATGGTTTCTGGCGCAATTCACTCTACTGGCGACGTTCTTCGTCCGGCTTTGCAAATTATCAAGACCGCTCCCGGAATTAACACTGTAAGCAGCTGCTTCGTTATGGTTATGCCCGAAGGCTGCAAGTATGGCGATAATGGAATTTTGGTATTTGGTGACTGTGCCGTTAATCCCTGTCCGACCGCTGAACAACTTGCTGATATCGCAATTTCTAGCGCTCAAACTGCTAAGAGTGTTACCGGAATCAATCCGAGAGTTGCTATGCTTTCGTTCTCGACTAAGGGTTCTGCTAAGCATGAGCTTGTAGATAAGGTTGTTGCTGCTACCGCTCTTGTGAAGAAAAATGCTCCTGAGCTTGATGTTGATGGCGAATTGCAGCTTGATGCAGCTCTTGTAGAAAAGGTTGCTACGCTTAAGGCTCCCGGAAGCGCTGTTGCAGGCAAAGCTAACGTTTTGATTTTCCCCGACCTTCAAGCAGGAAATATCGGATACAAGCTTGTTCAAAGACTTGCTGGAGCTGAGGCTGTTGGCCCGATTTGCCAAGGATTCAATATGCCGGTTAATGACCTTAGCCGTGGTTGCTCTGTTGAGGATATCGTAAACGTTGTTGCAATCACTGCTTTGCAAGGCGCATAAAAGTTAAATATTATTATAGGAGAAATATATAATGAAAATTTTGGTTATCAATGCAGGTAGCTCTTCGCTTAAGTACCAGCTTATCAACATGGAGGACGAAAGCGTTATCGCAAAGGGACTTTGCGAGCGTATCGGTATCGAGGGTTCTGTGCTTACTCATAAGAGTGCAAAGGGCGAAGTTGTAATTACCGAGCCAATGCCTTCTCACGTTGAGGCAATCAGCCTTGTTCTTAACGCTCTTGTTGACAAGAATCACGGCGTTATTGAGTCTATGGATGAGATTTCGGCAGTAGGACATAGAGTTGTTCATGCGGCAGAAGATTTCAAGGAAAGCCAGCTTATTACCGACGACGTAATGAAGATTATCGAAAACAATATCGACCTTGCTCCGCTTCATCAGCCTGCTAATATCATGGGTATCAAGGCTTGCCAAAAGGTTATGCCCAATGCTCCCATGGTAGCAGTATTTGATAATACCTTCCATTCGACAATGCCTGACTATGCATATATGTACGGTGTTCCGTATGACGATTATAAGAATTTTAGAGTTCGTAAATACGGTTTCCACGGCACTAGCCATTTGTTCGTAAGCGGAGAGGCAGAAAAGCTTCTTGGCAGAAAGGGCAAGATTATTGTTTGCCATCTTGGTAACGGTGCAAGTATTAGTGCAGTTAAGGACGGAAAGTGCATAGATACTTCTATGGGTCTTACTCCGCTTGAGGGTCTTATTATGGGTACTCGTTGTGGTGACCTTGATCCGGCTGTGCTTGAATATCTCGCAGCAAAGAAAGGTATGACTCTTGCTGAAATCACTTCTTATCTCAACAAGAAGAGCGGTGTTTTGGGTGTTAGTGGCGTGAGCAGTGACTTCCGTGACTTGCTTGCAGGTATCGAAGCAGGTAACGATAGATGTCGTCTTGCTTTGGATATGTTCTCTTATAGAGTTCTTAAGTACGTTGGTTCGTACGTAGCTGCTTTGGGTGGACTTGATCTTGTTGCATTTACCGGCGGAATTGGTGAGCATACTCCTGAAGTTCGCGCGGCTGTACTTGATTCGCTCGCATTTATGGGTATGAAGTACGACAAGGATAAGAACCTTAATCCCGGAAGAGGTAATGCGGTTAAGCTTTCGGTAGAAGGCAGCAGTGCAGAAGCGTACATTATCCCGACCAACGAAGAGCTCGTAATCGCTCGTCAAACTCTTGCTCTCGTAAAATAAAGTGAGCTTCAAAAGTATTTTCGTTAAAATGTTTTATCCGCAAGGGATCAAGTGCGTCGTTTGTGGCAAAGAACTGTTTGGCGAAAATAGATATTGTATTTGTAGCGGGTGTTTGCTTAAGGCAAACATCCGCTTTTGTCCAAAATGCGGTAGAGCTGTTGGCTCGACAACCGTGTATTGCGAGGATTGCACAAAAAGCGAGCGTCATTTTACTGTGGCTCGCGCTCCGTTTGTTTTTGAGGGTAAGGCAAAAAAGCTAGTATATAGATTAAAATACGGTGGCGAAAAGCATCTTGCTAAAGTAATGGCGCAATATCTTGCTGACGAATATTACAAAAACGTGTGGCACGTTGATTTTGTTTCCTATGTACCTATGCACGAAAAAAGACAAAAGGCAAGAGGATACAATCAAGCTCAGCTAATTGCAAACGAGCTTGGCAAAATAATTAACAAGCCTTTGGTTAATACACTTACAAGGATTAAGTTTTCGGACAACTTCGCTCGTATGAATCGAAAGGAGCGTATGAGGGAAGCAGAAGAAAGTTTTGATGCTAATAGTAAGTTCAAAAATAAAAGTATATTGCTTGTTGATGATGTTTTTACTACGGGAGCTACGTCTAGCGCTTGCGCTAAGGAGCTTCTAAATAGTGGGGCAAGTGACGTGTATGTTCTAACTTTTTGTACTAGCGAAAGCAAAAATGAACTATATTAGACTGTTTATGTCAGACATAATTCACTATTTTAGATAAATAATGAATATTTGCGATAAAATATTCTAATA
>JAFVXL010000071.1 GCA_017501145.1 Clostridia bacterium
GCTGAAAAATCTATATTTTTTTTCAACGGCGTATTTATATAGGTCAAGCGTTTCTTCTCTACCGCAAAATGCTGAAATAAGCATTATAAGCGTACTTTCGGGTAAATGAAAATTAGTAATTAGCGCATCTACCATTTTGAATTCGTACGGTGGATATATGAAAATTTCCGTATTTCCACTTCCTGCAGCAATAACGTTTTTGCCAACTGCCGCGCTTTCTAATACTCTAACACTCGTTGTGCCTACGGCTATGACACGCCTACCTTCATTTTTTGCTTTATTAAGGCTGTTAGCAGCCTCATCACTAACGCTATAATATTCGCTATGCATTTTGTGATCTAGTATGTTATCTGTTTTTACGGGACGAAAAGTTCCAAGTCCAACGTGCAAAAGCACCTCGACAATCTCTACACCCATAGACTTTATTTTGTCCAAAAGCGCGGGCGTAAAATGAAGTCCCGCCGTAGGCGCTGCGCTAGAACCGTTAATCTTAGCATAAACAGTTTGATAATCTTCGTTATTCCTAATTTTTTCGTGAATATAGTGCGGAAGTGGCATTTCTCCGATTTCGTTCAAAATATCTTCAAAAACGCCGTCGAACGAAAATCTTACGTTTCGTATTCCTTCCTCACCGATACTCAATACAGTTGCTTCTAGCTTAGGCGAAAAAATAATTTTATCACCAATCATTGCCTTTCGAGCCGGTCTAACTAAAACTTCCCAATCAGTTAGGTTAATTCTTTTGTGCAACAAAAACTCTACGTTAGCGCCGGTAGGCTTTTTGCCATAAATTCTTGCAGGTAACACTTTTGTATTGTTAATAACCAAAACGTCACCTTTTTGCAAAAATTGCGTCAAATCTTTGAATATTAAATCATTTTTATCCTTGTTATGTCTGTCATAAACAAGCAATCTTGCACTATCACGCGGTTCAACTGGCGTTTGAGCAATCAATTCTTGCGGTAAGTCATAATAAAAATCACTCTTATTCATTGCCATCCACCTTATCAAATAAGCTAAGCTGGCTAGCGGCTGAATCGGATATAGGCGCACCTATATGCTTGTATGCCACAGGTAAAGCTATACGTCCACGGGGCGTACGAGAAATAAAGCCAAGCTGAAGTAAGAACGGCTCAACAACGTCTTCTATTGTAACCGCCTCTTCGCCAGTTGATGCAGCCAAAGTTTCAAGTCCAACAGGTCCGCCATTAAACTTACGAATAAGAGCCTCCAATACCTTGCGGTCAGTATAATCCAAACCTAAGGAGTCTACTTCCAAATGCTCAAGAGCAATATTAGCTACTTTTTCATTTATGCAGTCCTCTCCCATAACAATCGCAAAATCACTTACACGCTTGAGCAATCTATTTGCTATACGCGGCGTTCCGCGACTTCTACTTGCTATATTAAGACAAGCCTTTTCGTCAATACTAATATTAAGTATGGACGCGCTACGTCTAATAATTTGCGCAAGCTCGTTAGGAGTATAAAGCTCTAATCTACAAATAACACCAAACCTATCTCTGAGCGGACCAGTCAACATACCTGCTCTCGTAGTTGCGCCTATAAGTGTAAATTTGGGCAACGACAATCTCATGCTTCTTGCGCTTGGTCCTTTGCCTATAACAATATCAAGCGCAAAATCTTCCATAGCAGGATACAAAACTTCTTCTACGGCGCGATTCAAACGGTGTATTTCGTCAACAAATAGAACGTCGTTTTCGTTAAGATTAGTAAGTATTGCAGCCAAATCTGCCGCGCGCTCAATCGCCGGACCACTCGTTATTCTAAGCTGAACACCAAGCTCACTAGCAATAATATGCGACATAGTAGTCTTGCCAAGCCCCGGAGGTCCGTACAAAAGAACGTGATCAAGCGCCTCGCCGCGTTTTTTGCTCGCTTCGATAAAGATTTGCAAGTTATTTTTCATTTTTTCTTGTCCAACGTACTCATCAAAAGTCTTAGGACGGAGCGAATTTTCTTCTCCGTCAACATCTAACTTTGTACTTGTGACAAATCTTTCCTCTTCGAACATATTAACCTCTCTTTAGCGCGGCTCTTACGATTTCCTCTACAGATTTCCCATTAACGTCAACTCGTTTGACAGCATTGATAGACTCTTGCTTGTTAAATCCAAGCGCCATAAGCGCAAGAATTGCATCTTCGTTTATATCAATATTCCCATTAGGCACTTCAACTGATGAAATTGCAAACTCATCACCGAGCTTGTCCTTAAGCTCAAGCACAATTCGCTCCGCAGTTTTTTTGCCTATTCCCTTTATGCCACTTAATGCCTTTGCATCTCCGTTAGCGATTGCAATACATAAATCGTTAAGAGCAAGACCGCTCAATATTACAATCGCGTTCTTGGGGCCAATTCCGCTAATAGACGTAAGGCGAAGAAACATTGCCTTTTCTTCCTTTGAATAAAATCCAAAAAGACTTACTACATCTTCTCTAACACTCAAATAAGCATAAATCTTCACCTTATCTTCAAGCTTTAAGGTGTTGATACAAAATCTACTCACGGTAAATTCGTAACCTATCCCGCACGCTTCAACAACAACGGTATTAACACCCAATTCTTTAACTGTACCAAAAATATAGTTAAACATATTTACCCCATTTAGTTCAAGACTCTTTGTTTATACGTTGCCATATGCGCATGACAAATTGCAGCCGCAAGCGCGTCGGCAGCATCATCCGGACGCGGCTCTTGCTTTAATTTCAAAAAAGCTTTTACCATATATTGCATTTGCTTTTTGTCAGCTCTGCCATTGCCTGTTAGAGCTTGTTTGATTTGTAGCGGCGTATACTCGTATAAATGTCCACACTCTTTGATTGCGCAAAGCAAAATTACGCCTCGCGCTTGTGCAACCTTAATTCCCGTAGTAATATTTGTATTGAAGAATAATTCTTCTACCGAAATAGCATCCGGCTTATATTTCTTAATTATAGATGAAAGCGCATCAAACAAAATCGCAAGCCTAACTGGAATAGACTCTTCCTTTGAGGTTTCAATAACACCATAATCAACAACCTGCAAGCCTTGCGGAAGCTTGTCTATAACACCAAAGCCTATCGTTGCATAACCCGGATCTATGCCCAATATTCTCATTTTTCGTTCTCCAACATTTTAGGCTCATAAACATATACGCCTTCTGCTCTACAGCTTTTAAGGTTCTCAGTCGTATCAAGTCCATACATTTTGCCCGAATTTATAAAGAGCGAATCCATCAATCCGTTATTATAGAAGCTAAAAAAACCTGCATCAGTAAATATTAAGTGATCTGACAAAACAGTATGTATGCTTTGCAACACATAAAACAACATACTTGTCGTTTCTACGTCTTGCTTTGACGGTCTTAAGCTGCCTGATGGATGATTATGCGCAAGAATAACTTTTTTTGCCTTGGTGCGAGTTACTACAGATACGATTTTATTCGTGTCTATCGTCGTATAATCAGACAGACCTTCGCTTATTTGCACAATCTGCAAGACCTTATCGTTGATATCCATTGCCGCAAGATACGCTAATTCACCATTTCTTTCATAAAAATACGGCATAATTACTTCGACAGCTTGCAAAACGTTAGCAATAACAGGCTTAGTTTTGCATTTAGACAACTCACTTTTTCTAACAAAAGAATAAAAGCTCGACAAAAAAGCAGCAGCATTATTCGTCATATTAGGCACATCGAACAGCTCTTGTCTAGACGCATGCAACACACCGTTTAAGCTACCAAACTCTTTTATTAAATTGTGCGCTATAGAATTAGTATCTTTTCGCGGTATAACAAAGCTCAATAGGTATTCGAGCGTTTGATATTCGCTAAACGTCGTCAAATCGGGATCGAGATCGGCCGCTTGACGAAGTCTAGCTCTGTGTCCGTCGTGCTGTCCGGGCATACTACTACTCCTCTTCTTCCTCTTCAGGTAATTCAGCGTTGTGATATACGTTTTGAACGTCGTCGTTTTCGTCAAACATATCAAGCATACGAAGAACCTTTTTCAATCCTTCTTCATCGAGCGAGATATAGTTTGACGGAATCATACTAACCTCTGCAGACGCAAGCGCAAAGCCGGCGCCTTCGAGATTTTCGCGGACGGTTGAGAAATTGTCTGGGGTGGTATACACCTCGTAGCTTCCTTCTTCTACAACAAAATCTTCAGCTCCTGCATCAAGAGCAGCCATCATAACCTCGTCGTCGTCCATATCCTTGGTCTTTTCGATAATAATAACGCCCTTGTTGCTAAATAAGTACGATACGCAACCGTTAGTTCCCATAGAACCACCCGACTTGTCAAAAATATGTCTAACGTCGCTAGCAGTACGATTCTTATTATCAGTAAGAGTTTCAACAATTACCGCCATACCATTAGGGCCATAGCCTTCGTACGTAATATTTTCGTAATTGATTGCGTTAAGCTCGCCACTTGCCTTCTTTATGCTACGAGTAATGTTATCGCCCGGCATATTGTTAGACTTAGCCTTCGCAATAACGTCTCTAAGCTTAGCGTTGCTTGACGGATCGGGACCGCCTAATTTTACCGCAACAGCAATCTCTCTACCGATCTTAGTAAAGATTTTACCACGAGCGGCATCAGTTTTTCCTTTTTGTCTTTTAATGGTAGCCCATTTGCTATGTCCTGACATAAAGTCCTCCAAATTAATATTTAAAATAATACATCAAAATTCCTGCGCAAACCGAAGCATTAAGCGATTCCATATCGCACATAGGAATAGAATATACCTTGTCGCATTTTGCCAAAATATCTTCTCTTATACCTTCTGCCTCATTGCCTATTACGATACAAACCTTGCTTGGCTTGCTTGCGCAAAAAACGTTTTCGCAGCCTAAATCTGCACCTATTATATTGTAACCTTTTTCGGCTAAATTGTCAATAAAATTTCCGCTATGAAGCTTAGCTTTACTTAGCGCAGACACACAA
>JAFVXL010000072.1 GCA_017501145.1 Clostridia bacterium
GATGTAATAATTCCGAGCAGCGTAATGTACGTTTACGAATACGCATTTGTAGATTGTGATAATCTTGGCGTAGTAGCATTAGCCAGAACGGCAGAGCAGGGAATAACGCTTATCCATCCCACGGCGTTTGAGGATAACGGATTGATTTGCTTTGTAGTGTTTGACTTTGATAGCTTTAATGCATACAGTACCTATTTTGCAAGCTACGAGGATTGTGGACTAGAAGATTATTTGCAGTACGTGATGTATTTTGCGTAAAAAATGGGAAGGCAGTAAATTTATTTATCCTTCATTAGGCCTTTTAACTGAACAAACAAAAGGACTCGACTTTTTTATAGGTCGAGTTTTCTTTTTCTACGCAAATATTTGACGGACTATTGCTTTTTTGTTATAATGAGTTAATAAATAATTAATGGTAGGTGTTTTTATGCAGCTTTGGGAACCACAACACGTGAGAACTTTTTTACCTTCTTTGGTTGTGATGATAATTTTGGGTGTTGTGCTTAGGATTTGGCTTGGAAAAAAACCTGAGAAGATAAGAATGATACCCTTGCAGATTTGTACGGTATTTTTGCTTGTGATTGAAGTTATCAAACAGGTAAAAAGTTTTGAAGGTGGGCAATATGATTTGTATAGTCTTCCTTTGCACTTTTGTTCGCTCTTTTTGTATATGTTGCCATTGATGTGCTTTTATCATGGCAAATACAAGCAGCAGGTGCGCGCAATTGCAACGACTGTTAGTGGCTCGTTGTTTATATTAATAGTAATTTATCCGTCACTTATTTATAGCGGTGCAAGTATTGATAATTTTTTTAACGGATTCTTTAGCTTTCATACGGTTGCGTTCCATACGGTAGCGACGTTTACGTTTGTAATTATCGTAGCGTTGAATTTACATACGCCTGATTTTAAGAAGGACGCAAAAGCAGTTCTTTTCTTTATGATAGGCTATTGTGTAGTTGCCGGCATTGTTGCGCAAGTACTAAAGACTAATTATAACAATTTCTATCATTGCAATATTCCGCCTTTGCAAAAGCTGAAAGAGGCGATAGAGCCTGTTCTTGGTTATGGCTTTGCACAGTGCTTGTACGTAATAATTGTTTCGATTGCCGATTTGGCTTTCACGCATGGAGCCTATCAATTTTATAGATTGATGCGCAACGTTGTTACAAAAATTGAAAACAGTAAGTTTGTAAAAAGGATAAGTGCTCGTAATGAGAAATAATAATGAATTTGAGAATTATTTGCAACGCGTAGCGTAGCTTGATTAAAATAAAAAAGCGTGATTTCGTTTTTGAAATCACGCTTTTGCTTTATGCGTTAGATATTAACCTTCGATTTTTTCGTTAAGGTAAGCAACTAGCTCATCCGTATGGATACGGATTTGCTCCATAGTATCTCTGTCGCGTACAGTAACCGTTCCGTTTTCGAGAGTATCGAAGTCTATCGTGATGCAGAACGGAGTTCCTATTTCGTCCTGACGGCGATAACGCTTTCCTATCGAGCCGCTAAGGTCGTACGCGCAGTTGAACTTCTTGGCAAGATTTTTATAAATTTCTTCTGCCTTTTCGGACAAGTTCTTTTGGAGCGGTAATATAGCCGCCTTGTACGGAGCGATTTGCGGATGGAAGTGCATAACTACTCTGGTGTCGCCGCCTTCTAAGGTTTGCTCCTCGTAAGCGTTGCAAAGGAAGGCAAGCGTTGCTCTGTCTGCGCCAAGTGACGGCTCTATGCAGTACGGAACGTATTTTTCGTTTGTATTAGGATCGGTGTACTCCATACTCTTGCCCGATTTCTTTTCGTGGCATCTAAGGTCGTAGTCCGTGCGGTCTGCAATTCCCCAAAGCTCGCCCCAACCAAACGGGAATTTGTACTCAAAGTCTGTGGTCGCCTTGGAGTAGAAGCAAAGCTCGTCCTTGTCGTGATCTCTAAGTCTGAGATTTTCGGGCTTGATACCGTATTTGAGTAGCCAGTTGTGGCAAAAATCCTTCCAGTAGTAGAACCAGTCAAGGTCTGTTCCAGGCTTACAGAAGAATTCAAGCTCCATTTGCTCAAATTCACGAATACGGAAAATAAAGTTACCCGGAGTAATTTCGTTACGGAACGATTTGCCTATTTGACCTACGCCAAACGGAATTTTGGTACGCATTGTGCGTTGGATATTAAGGAAATTTACAAATATTCCTTGCGCCGTTTCGGGACGGAGATAAACGGTAGAAGCGCTATCTTCAGTTACGCCCTGGAAGGTCTTGAACATAAGGTTAAACTTTTTTATCGACGTAAAGTTGCTCTTGCCGCAAACGGGGCAGGGGATGCTGTTCTCGGCAATATAATCTTGAAGCTGCTCGTTGGTCCAGCCGGTAATATTAACGTTTTTGTTTTTGCGAGCGATATAATTCTCTACAAGGTCGTCTGCTCTATGACGGGTTTTGCACTCCTTGCAGTCCATAAGAGGATCGGAAAATCCGCCAAGGTGACCGCTTGCTTCCCAAACGGAGTTATTCATAAGAATTGCGCAGTCTACGCCAACGTTTGTCGTAGAGCGGGTAACAAAATCGTTCCACCACGCTCTTTTTATATTGTTTTTAAGCTCGACTCCCAAAGGACCATAGTCCCAAGTATTAGCAAGACCGCCATAAATTTCGCTACCTGCATACACAAAGCCACGGCCTTTGCATAAAGCTACGAGCTTGTCCATAGTTAATTGTGCCATAATTTCTCCCAAATTTTTAAGTCAATAGAAAGTGTAATAAAAACGCAAAAAAAAGTCAAGCAAAATATTAAATATTTTTTGCACAACAGCGCGGCTATCTCAATATTATGAAGTAGATATATCTCTTACCCTTATTACGGGCGGCTACCCGATACAAAAGTATATAAAAAACTAAAGATGATTTTCATTTCGCGTGAAGAGAAAAACGTAAATGCGCAGACGAAATTCTCTTCGCGCGAAGATAACGAACAAATATTATTCATATTTTTGGAGGAAAAATTTTTATGAACTGTGGAAACGAACTTTTTATTCTCTTGTTGCTCTTGTGTGGCTGTGGCGATAGAAATAACGGTTGCGGCTGTGGTAGCTACAATAGAAACGGCGACTGCTGTGATATTATTCTCTGGTACATATTGCTTACGTGCTTGTGCGGTGACAAAAACCGTTGCTGCAAGTAATAAGCTAATAAATTTAAGCGGCTTAAGACTATGGCAAATTTGTCGTAGTCTTTTTTTGTATATGAATATTGTTCATTTTTTGTGCAAGTTTGACGATATAAACGTTTTTTGCTTGCAAAAGGCTCGCATTGGTGGTATAATATTAAAGTTTTGATGGATTATACGCCTTAAGGCAGACATGATAAGTTTGACCAAAATCATAAGGTGAATAATAATTTATTTTGCTACGGGCATCTTATATAGAGCTCGATGGAGGCTATATGAACGAAAAAAGGTTTTTTTCGACGAAGAACATTACGTATCTTGCCGTACTGCTCGCGCTTGTAATTTTGTTCCAAGTGCTTAGTGGATTTATGAAAATCGGTACGACTACTTTTTGTCTTGTGCTTATTCCTATCGTTCTCGGCGGCGTTATGCTTGGCGTGCGCGCGGGAGCGTTTTTGGGCTTTGCATTTGGCGTTGTGGTTATAGTAGACGCGCTCTGCGGACTAGATCCGTTTACACTCTATATGCTTAACGACAGCCCGGTTTTTGCGGTGCTGCTTTGTTTAGTTAAGGGTGTGGCGGCAGGCGTTGTGCCCGCGCTTTTGTACAAGGCAGTTGCCAAAAAGAACGAGCGAGCTGCTGTTTTTGTAGCGGCTGCGCTTGCTCCCATAGTAAATACGGGTATTTTTATTGTAGGTGCGCTTATGATGAGCGGCTTATTTATGGAAACTATGGCTGCTTTCGGAGTTGAGATAAGCGGCTTGTCACCGTTTTACGTAATAGTCGTTATTGGAGTAGGTATAAACTTTTTTGTGGAGCTTGCTTTGAACTTGGTGCTTGCGCCTACTATGCACACCGTAGTTAAAGTCGTGAGCCGCAGAAATTCAAAATAAAGAGAGTGATGTATGATAATAGTTTTAGACGTAGGTAATACAAATACTAAGATAGGTATATTCGAAGGGAATGAGCTTGTTGAGAGCTTAAGACTGTCTAGCTCTATGAGCAAGACGGGCGACGAGTACGGCTTTTATCTTATGGGAATGCTTAATAGAAAAAATATTAAGCCTGCAGACATAAAAGGCGGTATTATAAGCAGCGTAAACCCCAACCTTAACTATACCTTCGAGCATATGCTTGACTTTTATCTTGGCGTTAAGCCTTATATTGTTGGTAGTGGGATTAAGACGGGCATCAACGTCAAGTACGATAACCCCAAGGAGGTAGGCGCGGACAGAATAGTCGGTTCGGTGGCAGCGTATAACATTTACGGCGGGCCGTGTATTGCTATTGACTGCGGTACGGCTACTACCTTTAACGTTATTTCGGGGAGCGGCGAATATCTCGGTGGTGCGATTGCCGCAGGACTTAAGTCTAGCGCGGACGCGTTGTATACAGGAACGGCTAAGCTGCCTAAGGTAGAGCTTACCGTGCCAAAGAGCGTTATCGGCAAGACGACTATTGCTAATATGCAGTCGGGACTTGTATTTGGCTACGTATCTATGATAGAAGGCATGGTTGCGCGCATTAAGAAGGAAATGGGTAAGCCCCTTAAGGTTATTGCTACGGGTGGACTTAGCGAAATTGTCGCTTCGTGCAGTAACGTAATAGACGTTGTTGACCGTACTCTTACGCTTAAGGGCCTTAATATAGTTTATCATTTGCAAAGCTCTAACTGACAAAGAGCGCAAAAATGAAAAACCTTTAATAAATTTTCACATAATTTTTTATAGGTGGCAAATAATATCTTTGTAAAAGACTGAAAAATGTTTGACAGCTTGTGTAATTTTTTGGTATAATCTTAAAGTTATATTATACTTACTTTTGTAGAGGAGAAACAACATGAAAAAAATCAAAAGCATATGGATGCGACTTTTTGTAATCGTTATATCCGTTGCGATGATGATCGGATGCTTTGGCGGCGTTGTTCTTGCAGACAGCACTGGCAATGCACCTACCCAAGGCGTTTCCTTGCATACCAGCGGACACGTTCCGTCTAAGGTAGCGCTTGGCGACAGCTTTAGCGTACCCGCCGCAGAAGCCGGCGTTACGGTTTCCGTAAAGCGTCCGGACGGAGTAGAGCTCTCGGCTAGCGAGTCTTATCTTGCTTCTAATTTGGGTAACTATACCGTTACTTATTCTAACGGTGACGTTAGCTATACCTATACTATAAATTGCTACGAAGAGGCTGAATACTTTATCTACGTTGATGACAACGGAGCTGGTATTCCCAACTATATCAAGCTTGGCGAAAGCTTTACGCTTCCCGCTTGGTCGCTTGCTATGTACGACGAGGACAAAAATCTCGTTAAGCTTACAGATGACGACAACGTTGCTATCAGCTGGACTCTTACCGGCGCTGCTAGAGATGAAGTTGCAGGCGAGACCGTTACCATGAGCGCTCTTGGTAGCCAAATAGTTACTCTTTCGGCTCAATTTGAAGGTAGCAATAAGGTATATAGCCAAGAATTTACCGTTATCGTTCAGAGCAGTCTTGAAGACACTAAGGCTCCGACCATCCGTAACATTGCTAATATGCCTTCGTCGGCAAGCGTTAACACTAAAGTTTCGCTTCCTATCGCTGTTGCAGAAGACAACTATGATGAGAACGTTCTTATCACCGTTAAGGTTGTAGATCCTAACGGCGAAGCTGTTAAAGAGGTTGTTGTTAACGACAATGGCTATGCAGTAGAAGAGCTTACCGAAAATAGAGCGTTTGATAACGACAAAGTTACTAGCTTCTATCCCACCAAGACGGGTACCTACGTTGTAACTTATGTTGCAACCGACGATGCAGGAAATTCTTCTTCTGAACACACCTACAAGATTACCGTTTCGGATAGAACCGGTCCGGTTATCGTAGACGTTAAGGACGATTTGATTCCCACCGTTTGGGGCTTGAGGTCTGTAGAAAACGCAGAAGGTGAGGTTTTGACGGGCGACGACCTTACTATCGAGATTCCTATTCCCGAAGTAGTAGATAACCTTGACGTATTCAACCTTAATACAGCTCAAGACGCTTGGAGCGGAAACGTTACCATGACCGTTGAAATCGCTAATCCTAACGCTACTGTTGCTCGTTGGTCTGCTCTTACCCCCGCTGAAATTGAAAACGGCGTAGCTATCAATGCAACCAGCCCGAGCAATTCCACTTATAACAAGTACTTCAAGGATGACGTAGATGGCGTTACCATTGGAGTTAATAGCAGCGACAAGGCAGTTCTTAGATTTAACTTCGGCGATTTCTTTGATGAAAATACCACAGAGTCTAAGACCAAGGCTGGCGTAACCGGAAATTGGACCATTACCTTCAGCTTCCGTGATGCAGCTAATAACGGCGGATATAATAATTCGCAAAAGGTTTATACCATTAACGTTTCGGATATGGCTTTCGTTGATGACGAAGCTCCCGAAGTAGAAGCTCCCGCTCTTCCTGACTACCTTATTGTAGGTGGCGCAGAAGACACCTATACCGTTCCTTCGATCGTAGTAAGCGACGATAAGGACAGCGCTCTTACCGAGATTTATCGTGTATACAGCGCTTCTGAAAATCAATACATCAACGTTGTGGGCGGCGAAGAGCTTTCTATCGTAGAAGAAACTGGCAAATATTATTTTGAAAATGAAGACGGAGATAGAGTTGAGCTTGCTGATGCGATTTATTTTGCATATTCGGCAACTGACGACGCAGGTAACGTAACCGCCCTTAAGGATGGCGACGCTGATTACGCAATCAACGTGTATGCTGCTCGTGACGGCTTTGAGTCTACCGGTGTTAATTTCGAAATCGTAGATAGCGTTGAGGCAGGAACTGTTAACGAGCAAATCGTTGGTGACTTTACCGTTGCCGGTATCGCTCAGCGCGAATTCGTAGGCTTCGAGCTTACCATTAAGAACGAAGACGGTATCGCTCTTGACGGCGTATCCAGCTACTTCTTCTTCTCTAAGGTTGGCGACGTTGAATCGCTCAACGTTAGAAATATCAAGTTCAATCCTGCTAACGGCGGCGAATATGAGCTTAACGTAAGAATTCTTGATGCTAACGGCAACAGCTACGTTTACGCTAAGAAGTTCAACGCAGTTAAGGTTGAGGATTCTGTTGTGGTAGGTCCGCAAGCGGCAGCTACCTCGTGGGGCGCAACCGGTACTACTAACAAGTCCTATATGTTGCAACGCAAGTCGTTTACTGTAAGCGGTACTTCGGCTGACGAATACGTGAGAGTATTCAAGATTTATGGTGGCTCGTTCAGCATTCTTGGTTATGAATTTACCCCGAAGGCTCAAGGCGGATACACCATTACCGAATTCTACGCTAAGCAAGCTGACGCTCTTGCTGCAGCTAACATCGAAACCGTTCTTACCAAGAACGCAGTTTACGGTATGACTGTAACTGACGAAGACAAGGCTATTTTCGAAGTAGACGGTGTAATTCCCACCTATGTAGAAAAGACAAACACTCCGGAAAATGCTAATAGATACGAAGACGGTGCTTACTATATTACCGATCCCATTATCGCATATTCGGCTAGCCGTAACCACGACGTTACCGTAACTTATACCAATCCTGACGGAAATCAATACACCGCTAAGAAGGTATATGAGTACGTAGGTAGCGACGTGAACGCTGCAGACTATTCGTTTAAGGAAGAAGCTGATTATGAATTCCATGGTCGTTTCGCTCTTATTCTTGACGAAGACGGTAGCTACGAGGTAACTGCTAAGACCGTTGATGCTAACGGCTCCAGCACGAAGACCTTTACGATTAAGGTTGGTGATATCGAAGCAGCTCAATTTGTTCTTGACACCGCAGCAATGCGCGCAACCGTTGGCGATACTTTCTCGTATCGTACCATCAGAGACATAGTTCTTGGCGCAGGCGAAACCAATAGCGATATTACCGTTACCTATAGACTTGTTGAGCCGGGCAGCGGCAGCTCCGAAGTAAGCAGCGTAAGCGGCAGCATTAAGCTCAACAAGCTTACCGCATCTAACAACGTATATACTATCAATCTTGATGATAGCGAGTACGTGTTTGAAAAGAGTGGTGACTACACTGTAGAAATCACCCTTACTGATGCAGCAGGTAATAAGTCGGTACAAAAGTACACCATTACCGTAAGCACCAAGACGAGCACCACGCCGACCTCGCTTACTATGCTTAGCACAATTCTTATTATCGTAGGTATCTTGCTTATTGCAGGCGTAGTTGTCTTCCTTATCAGATTCCGTAAGCACAGAGCTTAATAAATAGTAATAGCTTAAAAACCCGTAAGAGATAATCTTGCGGGTTTTTTGTTTTTTGTCTAATATTTTTTTGCACACCAATAAAGCAAGCTAAATAAATTATATATAATCGAAGTTAAAACAAAATTTTATTTTGCGTATTAAAACGATTGAAAAATAAGAGCAAATGGAGTAAAATATATGAGAGAAAGTGTTTTGTCTCTTAGTAACGTTTCGCTTGCTAATTTTTGCACCTATCATATAGGGGGCAAGGCTAGGTCGCTAAAAATTGTCTATGACAGCGCGGCGCTTGTTGATGTACTGACGGAGGATAGCGTTGTTGTAGGATGTGGTTCTAAGCTGCTTATATCTGATAGCGGCTATGACGGTACAATTGTGTTGGTTCGTTTTTCGGGTGTTAAGATATCCGAAAACGGCGTTTATGCTTACGCTGGCACTCCGTTGCCTGCATTATCGAGATTTTGTTCTAAGCATAGCCTTGGTGGCTTAGAGTGGGCGTGCGGTATTCCAGGCAGCGTAGGCGGTGCAGTTAAGCTTAACGCAGGCGCGTTTGGTATGAGTATGGATAGCGTAGTTGAGAGAGTTGATGTTTTGCAAAAAGGCAAAGTCGCATCACTTAAAGCTAACGAGCTTGATTATTCGTATAGGCATAGTGGGATAGAAGGCATTGTCTTAGGAGCGCAATTCAAGTGTCAAGCTGTTGATGCAGAGCAGCTTGAATTACGTTGCAAGAGCTATGTTAAGCTCAGACGCGAAAGTCAACCGCGCGGCTTTAGCTGCGGGTCGATATTCAAGAACTCAGATAAGCCGGCAGGTTGGTACATTGAACAAGCGGGCTTAAAGGGGCTAAAATGCGGCGGTGCTATAATTAGCAAAGAGCACGCGAATTTTATTATAAACCTTGGCGACGCATCTTCAAGGGACGTCTACACTTTGATTAGGACGGCAAAGGCCGAAGTAAAAAGTAAATTTGACGTAACGCTTAACGAAGAAGTGATATATTTGGGAGATTTTTAGATGATGATTTTGGGTGATTACCATACTCATACTGTTTACAGCCACGGACAAGGCAGTATAGAAGACAACGTAAGAGCGGCGATAAAGGTCGGGCTCAAGGAGGTTGCTATTACTGACCACGGCTTTTATCACGGTTCGTACGGCGTTAGAAGGATGGATTTACCCGAAATTCGTAGCGAGGTAAAAAGGCTCAGGCAAAAATATCCCGAGATTAGAATTTATTTGGGGTTAGAGGCCAACCTTATAGACTGTTTGGGTTCGGTAGATATAGAGGACGAGGACGACGAGTGGCTCGAAATTTTGATTTGCGGATATCATAAGAACGTAACTGCAACATCAAGCAAAGAGTTTTTTAATTATAATTTGCCCAACCTATTAGGCGGCGTTACAAAATTTACGCGCAAGCAAATGGTTAAAAATACCGACGCTTATATCAAGGCGCTACAAAGGTACAAAATTGACATTATTTCGCACCCCAACTACGGCATAAAAACGGACGTAATAGAAATTGCAAAGGCGGCGGCGCATTATGGTACGTTTTTGGAGCTAAATGGAAAAAAGGTTTCTATGACCGACCAAGAAATTGAAGGAATACTAAAAACCGACGCTATGCTTATTATCGACTCGGACGGACATAGCGCCCAAAGGGTAGGTTGCTTTGACGTGCCGTTTTCGTACGTAAATAGACTAAATATTCCGACAGACAGAATTGTTAACTATGGCAAAATTCCGTCGTTTAGGAGGTATCATGAAAAGCTTAACGGCAGAGGCTAAAGACGAAATAGCCATAATGCAACAAAGCGATTGCTGTAATACGGCGTTACTTTCGGCGCTTATTCACTCTGCCGGCTCTATATCGTTCAGCCATCAGGGGATAGGCGTTTATGTAGCGAGTGAAAACAGATCTGTTATTAGGCTTACTGCCTCGCTCGTAACTGAGCTGTACGGCGGTAAATGTGTAAGAAGAAAGAACGAGCTAGGCATAAAGGGCGAGTACGTTTTTGAGATGCTTTTTGACCTTGGAATACTTACGTATTATGGCGATACGATAGGCGCAATGGCAGGCATTAACGGATTTGTTATAACTAACGAGTGTAGCGCTAAAGCGTACCTAAAAGGCTTATTTTTGGGTTGCGGCTCGGTTTCGGTTAATAAGAAATATCATTTAGAAATGTCTTTTTCGACGCAAGATATGGCGGTAGATACGATTACGCTGCTCGATAGCTTTGGCTTAAAGGCAAAGTACACGCCGCGAAAGGAGCGGCACGTGGTTTATATCAAAAGTAGCGACTCCATAAGCGACTTTTTGGCGCTTGTTGGGGCAAACAAGGCTGTTCTTGATCTCGCTAACACTACGGCAATGCGCAGCGTAAACACCTACACCAACCGCCGTATAAATTGCGATATGGCAAACACAGACAAGACTGTGGAAGCGAGCTTAAGGCAAATACAGGCGATAGACAAAATTTTTGCCACTCTAACCGACAAAAAATTAATCGCTACCGCAAAAGCAAGGTTAGACAATCCAGACGCAAGCTACGAGACCTTGGCCGAAATTTTGGGCGTAAGTAAAGGCTGCGTTAAATATAGATTAAACAAATTGATTGAGCTTTCGCTCGAGCAATCTAGCAAAGGATAAATAATATGCAAGATTTTGCACATCTTCACGTTCATACCGAGTACAGCCTTTTAGACGGCGCAATTCGCCTCAACAAGGTCTTTTCGCGCTGCAACGAGTTAGGGGTCAAGGCAATAGCAATAACCGACCACGGCAACATGTACGGCGCTCTGGAGTTTGTTAAGTCGGCGATAAGATTTACAGATGAAAGCGCCGATCCGTTTAAGTTTATTGCAGAGGGCAGAGAGTGTAAGGTAAAGCCTATTATCGGTTGTGAAGTATATATGACCGAGGATATGAAGGTCAAGCTGGCGGCGGACGGCCGTATGCCAAAAAACAATCACCTAGTGCTGCTTGCAAAAAACGAGATAGGCTACAAAAACTTAATTAAGCTAGTAAGCTACGGTTATACAGAGGGCTTTTATTATAAGCCGCGTATAGACTTTGAGCTTCTTAGCAAGCACGCAGAGGGCTTGGTTTGTCTAAGCGCTTGTCTTGCGGGCATTATTCCGCAAAAGCTACTTGTGGGAGATATAAGCGGAGCTAACGAGTGGGCGCAAAAGTTCAAAAATCTTTTTAGCGACGACTTTTATATTGAGATTCAGGATCACGGAATTTATGATCAGCAACGAATTTTGCCGCTTTTGCGCGACGTAGCGGTAAACAACGGTATAAAGATGGTGGCGACCAACGACGCTCACTATCTTGAAAAAAAGGACGCAAAAATGCAAAAGGTTTTGCAGTGTATCGCGTTCAAGAAGAAGATGTCGCCCGACGACGATATTGAGGGTGGGGTTAGTGAAATTGCCCAAAGCGACGATTCGTATTTCCCAACCAAGGAATTTTATCTCAAAAGCGGCGACCAAATGGCAGAGCTTTTTAAGGGATACGAGGGCGCGATAGCTAACACGCTTGAAATAGCTGACAAATGCGACTTTAGATTTTTCCGAAAGGAAAAGCTGTTGCCTAGCTATACACCTCCTGATGGAAGCGAGCCGTACGAATTTTTGCGTAGAATGTGCTACGAGGGCTTGGAGCGTAAGCTAGGAGCTATTACGCCCGAAATTCGTGATAGAGCCGAGTACGAGCTAGGAGTAATTAACAAGCTCGGCTTTGTGGACTACTTTTTGATTGTGTGGGATTTTATTAACTATTCCGAAACTCACGGCGTACCCGTAGGCCCGGGACGCGGTAGCGGCGTAGGTAGTATTGTGGCGTATGCAATCGGCATAACAAAGGTTTATCCGCTTAGGTATTCACTCATTTTCGAGCGATTTCTTAACGAAGAACGCGTATCCAACCCGGACTTTGATATAGACTTTTGCGTAGACGGCAGAGAACGCGTTATAGATTACGTTATAGACAAATATCACGAGCCTAACGTTTCGCAAATTATAACATTTGGTACGCTTGCGGCTAAGGCGGCTATTAAGGACGTAGGTAGAGTATTTGATGTTCCGTTTGCCGATACAGACAAAATAACCAAGCTCATGCCCAAAATGATGGGCAAAAACCACATAGGACATATTCTTGGACTGTTGCCGCCCAAAAAGGATGAAAATCCCGTTATTCCCGAGCTCGTTGAGCTGTACAATAGCGACGAAATGAGCCGCAAAATTCTTGATATGGCGATGCAGATAGAGGGTATGCCACGCCAAACGGGTATGCATGCGGCTGGCGTAATTATATGTAGAGACGTGATTTCTGACCATATCCCCATGGCTATGACAAGTGACGGCATAGTCACCACGCAGTTCAATATGATAGAATGCGAAGAGCTCGGCTTGCTAAAAATGGACTTTTTGGGACTAAGAACGCTTACTGACATCAACAAGGCTAAGATGTACGTCAAGCAAACCAAGGGCATTGATCTTGACTTTTACGCAATGGGCTATGACGACGCCGAGGTTTATAAGCTAATAGGCGAAGGCGATACGCACGCGGTATTCCAGCTCGAAGGCGAGGGCATAAAGAAGTTTATGAAGGACCTTCGTCCAAGCTCGCTCGAAGATGTTATAGCGGGAATTTCGCTGTACCGTCCAGGTCCTATGGACAAAATTGGCGAGTACGTATATAACAAAAGACATCCAAACGAGATAAAATACGATCATCCTCTGCTTGAGCCTATACTCAAGGTAACGTACGGCGTAATGGTTTATCAAGAGCAGGTTATGGAGATAGTTCGTAAGCTTGCGGGATATTCGTTTGGTAGAGCGGACATTGTGCGTCGTATGATGTCCAAAAAGAAAAAAGACGCGATGGAAAAGGAACGCGCAATCTTCATAAATGGCGACGGAAAAACTGTTCCGGGCTGTTTGAAAAACGGCGTGTCCGAAGAAATAGCAAATAAGATTTTTGACGATATGACAAGCTTTGCGTCATACGCATTTAACAAATCGCACGCCGCGGCGTACGCAGTTTTGTCGTATCAAACTGCATATCTTAAGAGATATCACACAGTTGAGTTTATAACCGCAGTTCTTAACAACCGTATAGACTCTATCGAAGAAATAACCAACTATCTTACCTATCTCAAAAACAAAAATATTGATGTGTATCCGCCAAATATCAATAAGTCTTATCCTGACTTTGCGGTAGAAAACGGCGGCGTCCGTATAGGTATGGCGGCTATTAAAAACATAGGACACGCAGTTGTAGAAGAAATAGTCAAAGAGCGTGACGAGGGCGGAGAATTTAAGTCGTTCGTTAAGTTTGTAGAGCGCATGACGGAGCGCGCAAAGCGCAATAAAATGTCTGGTCAAGGGGGCGCTTCGCTCAACAAAAAGATGCTCGAAAATTTGATTTATGCAGGCACCTTCGATTGCTTTAATCACAACCGTAGCGAGCTTATTTCGGTTTATGAAACGGTAATAGACAGAGCAAGCAAGGACGTAAATGCGCGCGCAAGCGGACAATTCTCGTTCTTTGATATGGCGGACACTCCTGAGTTCGAAATTCCTAAGCGCAAGGAATATCCGCGTATGGAAAAGCTTAGGATGGAAAAGCTTGTAGCGGGCGTTTATCTTACGGGACATCCGCTTGAGGAATATCGCGAGCAGATGGAGGGCTACGAATACAACACGGCTATGCTCACTATTCGCGACGAAAACGGTAACATAGAGTCTGGCATAGACGAAAATACGAGAATCACATTAGGCGGAATGCTCGTAGATGCCGAAAAGAAATACACCAAAAGCGGCAAGGAATTCGGCATAGCTAAGCTCGAAGACCTTTACGGAACGGTGGAGCTTATGCTTACGGGATTTAAGCTCGGCAAGTACAAAAGCTTATGGAAGAGCGAAAACTTGGTTAAAATATCCGGTAAGGTTACTGTCAAAGAAGACGGAGTAACGCTTTGGGTTGATAGCGTAGAGCCGCTTATTGCAGCCACTACGGTCAAAACAAACAAGATGCTGTGCATATTCTTAAGCTTTGCAAATATTCAGCCCCAGACGTTTGACGATATTCACGGCGTATTGACAGCCTACCGTGGCGACGACGAGGTTTATATCAAAAACACCGATACGGGCGCAGTTTCTAAGATTAACACTAAGGTTAATGCTTGCGAAATGCTTAAGGGTGAGCTCTTTGGAGTAAGCGGCGTATCTGACGTAGGAATTTTTAACAAGAAATAATGGAGAAAAAATGAGAAAAATAGCAGTATTGACAAGTGGTGGCGACGCGCCCGGAATGAACGCCGCAATTCGCGCGGTAGTTAGATACGGTATAAGCGAAGGCATGGAGGTTTACGGTATCGAAAGAGGTTACGCCGGACTTATCGAAAACGTGTTTTTGCCTATGAATATGCGTTCGGTTGCGGACATAGTTCAGCGTGGCGGAACACTGCTTCGAACGGCGCGTTCTAACGAATTTATGACGGACGCAGGACAGGAGCTTGCAGTAAAGTTTTTGCATAAGCGCGCAATAGAGGGACTTATAGTTATAGGCGGCGACGGCACGTTTAAGGGTGCGGAAGCACTCTCTAAGCGAGGAATCCCGACTATCGGTATTCCGGGGACTATAGACAACGATTTGGCGTATACGGACTATACGCTTGGCTTTGATACGGCTTGCAACACCGTGCTTGACGCTATTAACAAGCTGCGCGACACTATGAGCTCGCACGATAGAATTTGTATAATCGAGGTTATGGGTAGAAATTGCGGAGATATAGCGCTGCACGCAGGACTTGGCGGCGGCGCGGAAATTATTCTTGTTCCCGAGGTTCCCACTACGTATCACGAAATTTTAAGTAGACTTAACGACGACAGGAGCAAGGGTAAGTTTAGTAGCATTATCGTTGTGGCGGAGGGAGCGTGCAAGGCGCAAGAGCTAAAGGATAAGATCAGCACAAGTCTTGGAGTTCCGGTAAGAGCAACTGTGCTTGGGCATTTGCAGCGAGGAGGCTCACCGTCAGCGCGCGATAGATATTTGGGTACGTGCTGGGGCGTGCAGGCTGTCAAGCTTCTCAAGGAAGGCAAAGGAAACAAAGTAGTAGGAATTAGGGACAACCGCTTTATCGACTTGGATATTGACAAGGCGGCTAAGCTCAAGAGAGAATTTGACTACGAGCTTTATGAGCTTGCTAACGTGGTGTCAAATTCGGCAATCAGCTTTTTGCGATAATGAACGAACAAATTGTAGAGTATTTTATAAAAAATCTTATCTTTATTGCGATAGCAGTCGTAGCGTGTTTTGCGTATAGATTTATTATCAACAAGACAAAGCTAAGCAAAAAAAGCGAAAGCAAAACGCTTAGATATCCCATAGCGTACCGTCTTGCGCCGCTTATTGCAATAGTGTACTTAGGTGTAATTTGGGGACTTGTTGCCTTGCTTGCGCCTAGGGATATTATTTACGTTTATGCGGCAGCTGTGATGGCGGCTTTTGGTTTTGTAGTTTTTGTCGCTCGCTCGCTTTGGCGTGTAAACATCAAGTCAGATTGCTTTACTGTAGTGAGCTTTTTTGGCGTAAAGCACACCTACGGGTACGAAAATTTGCAGCTAAGCAAAAACGGAAAGGGAACAAAGTGGATTTTTTTCAGTGGAGAAATAACCGTCTTTAGCCTGCCGTTTTTTATTCAAGACGGAGACAACCTCGTAGAAGCATATTACAGCCACGCAAAACAAAAAAGCAAACAAAATCAAGTGCAGTAGGTCTTAGTAAGAGCCAAAATAACAGCACAAAAATATAGCACGCTATACTTAATTATGGCAAAAGTATAGTGTGCTTTTTTGTTTGCAATAAATTTAGCAAAATTTTTGATATTTTTAGATTGAGACAGGTTAATGCATATTAAGCAAAAACCCGTATGTGCCAGTTAGCGGATCTTGAAAAATCCCAATTTTTGGGGTGACAAAGGTAAATATGACAAACAAAACGGCAATGCTGATCAAGGCTACTAAGGCGAGCTTAGGACGACCGCAAATAGGGGTAGATGCGCTAAGCTGCTTAGATTCGTAAGCGTACGCTAGCGAAGCCGAAACAAAGAAAATTAAGATATTTAGCCAATCGGGAGACTTACCAACTACGCCGTTGTACATGTAGAACAGGATGGGAATAAGTGCAATGCCAAGCAAAACGCCCTTTAGCTTGACGCACCAAAAATCTTTTCGCTCCTTAAAGAAAAAGCGTTCGATAATAGCATATAAAAACGTTGGCCAAAAGAACAGCTTCAAGTGCTCCCACGTGGATTCGTTAACGCTACAAAATGGTGCTACCCAAGCAGCGCCGTCCAGCCAGTCAAACAAAAAATGCAATAGAGTTCCGCCAAGCGCCGTTACGGCAAGGCCAATAAACTGCATAAATTCTATTGATCGCTTCATATTCTCTCCCAAAACGCATATTTACTAAATTCTATTCGATTTAGCTAAGAAGTATACTCAAAAAAACTTATTCTTTTTATGCTTATGTTATTAGGTAACATAATGACGGCAGGGGTATAAATATCCTAAAAAACGAAAAGCGCCGAGGGAATTAAGCGGAAGATTGTGCGAGCGGGTCACGCGCACAACTCCGCTTGCCCTCGGCTTTCGTTTCGGATTTGCGCTTTGTTTTATTTAGTTGTTGTTAAGGGGGCGTGTGCTTGTCTCGGCGAGCGAAAGCGAGCCGACTTGTATCAAGACAAGCACACGTTCTGCAATCACATAGGGAATTTAGGGGAACTTATGGGTAATTAGGGTGACTATGTTATTAAAAATAAAATTTCGTTCATTTTATTATCCACCACATGCCATAAGGGATTGAAAAATTTGTAGAAATATGATATAATAAATATAATTTCACTCGATTAAGGAGTTTTTACAATGGAAAAAGTGACTTACTTTGACGTAGAATATGCAAACAATAAAAATAAATCTATTTGTCAAATAGGTATAATGTGTGAAAATTTTTCTGATGGAGAGCCTTATTATCCTGAAAGAGATATTTATATTAACCCCGAAGACGGATTTGATGATTTTTGTATCAAAATTCACGGAATAACCAAAGATACAGTAAAAAATGAGCCTGCATTTCCTGCTGTGTGGAAAGAAATAGAAAAATATTTTACAAACGCAGTTATTATTGGGCATAATGTTGCTGGGGCAGACTTGGACGC
>JAFVXL010000073.1 GCA_017501145.1 Clostridia bacterium
ATGGTATGAAAAGAATTATTAGTATTGTTATAGCATTGGTAATGGTATTCCTTCTTGTAGGCTGTTCTACGAGAAAAGAAACCGAAGCTATGATAGAAAAAACCGAATCCCTTGAACAAGAAATAGCCGAGCTTAAAGAACAAATAGAACAGTTGATGGAACATAGCAATATTGCCTCTGAACAACTAGAGCAACAAAAGGAGTTAAATGAGCTTTTGACAAAAAAATTGGATAATCTTATGGGTAAGCCGATTTTTTGCGCAGAAGAAGAGCCGTTTATCGATGACAATTATGTGTATAATAATAATAAAGAGCTTTACGTTGAGTTTACAAATTTTCTTGCTTGTAGGCCATATAATGCGTTTGAGGAATTTCATACCTACTATATTAATGAGTTTTCTGATAAAATCGACGGTGAGTTTTATATATTAAATCCAAACGACGAAAATAACGGAAGCGTAATGGACAAAGCCGATTCAATAAATTATTCGATTTACGTTGATGAAATTGATGAAGAGGGTGTGTTAGTTAACCCTATATTGGAACAATATATGTGTGTAATAGACGAGGTTTTGGGCGGTGAGCCACTTAATCGAAACGGTTTCGAGCGCGAATATAGTAATGTCAGTTTTACAATGTATATATATATGGTCCCTTGCAGCACATATAAGGGAACTCTAAATTTAAAGTTTGGTGAGCGTGGGGATGGGAAACATATTTCGGACAGGTATATTAATTTATACGTAAGTGGCGGTTGCATTGGAACTGCTTATTATTATAACTATGTGTATATTTCAGAAACTTGGTTTAAAAATTATTTCAAAGGCTGGCTTAATGCTAATGTTTATTATGGATCTACTGATATATCATATAAAAATCTGGAAAAATAGATAAAATATATAGCTCTATCGCTTATGCGGTGGGGCTATATTATTTACTTTTTGTCGGTAATAAATTTATCAAAAAGGACTTTACTTTTTTTGATTGGTTTGGTATAATTTGTTCGTATGTATATTAAGTCGCTGACGGTAGATTGCTACCGCAATTACAATCATCAAACGGCGCGCTTTTCGGACAAAATCAACTTTGTCGTAGGACGCAACGCGCAAGGCAAGACCAACCTTTTGGAGGCGGTCTATTTGTGCAGTGTGGGCAAAAGCGCGCGTACGCCTAGAGATAAGGAGCTTATCGGCTACGATAAAGTAAGAGCGACCGTGCGACTTACCGCTTGCAAGGCTTACGGAGAGGACAAGGTAGAAATTTCGCTTTTTAAGAATTCTCCTAAGCGCGTTAGCATAAACGGTATGCCTATATCGCGTATAGGCGAATTGATGGGCGTGGTGTCCACAGTGTTCTTTTCGCCTGACGAAATGCGTATAGTTAAGGAATCTCCTGCTGACCGTAGGCGATTTATGGATATAGCCTTGTGTCAGATGTCAAAGACGTACTTTTATCTTTTGACAAGATATAACAAAATTTTGTTGCAACGCAATAAGCTCCTAAAAAGTGGCTCGGTTACGGACGACGCGCTTGACGTTTGGGACATGCAGCTCGTAGAAGCCGGTAGTAAGATTATCAAGACGCGCCGTGGATTTATAGCTAATCTTAGCGTTGTTGCGGGCGAGTGCCACTCGTACCTTACGGGCGGAGAAGAGAGGCTAGAGCTTGGTTATGAGTCTATTGATGGAGGGACGGCAGACGAGATAAAAGAGGCTTTTGTGGCTCAATTAAAGGCTGATAGAGCAAGGGATAGATTGTGCGGTTATACGCATAGCGGTCCGCACAAGGACGATATAGCCTTTAAGATAGCGGACAAGGATATACGCTCGTTTGGCTCGCAGGGACAGCAGCGAACAGCGTCGCTTGCGCTTAAGCTTGCAGAGGTGGAAATAGTAGGTAGGCGTGGAGAGTACCCCGTGTTGCTATTAGACGACGTGCTTAGTGAGCTTGACATAAGTAGACAAAAGCGACTTATTAGCAAGATAAAAAATTATCAAACGATAATCACCTGTACGCATATAGACGACGAGCTGCTTAGGGAGCTTAGCGACTATTCGTGCATTTATATCGAAAACGCAATAATTAAGCAATAAATGAATTTTTTAGACCAAAAACGCGCGCAAAGATACAATTAGTCGCGCGTTTTTGGGATGCTCGTTTGAGCATATTTATCCACGAGGCGAGCTTTTGAGCGTACAAGCGCTGATATGCGCATACGTTTAGCACAGCGACGGCTGATTTTGCATATAAAAAATTATGATAGTTGCAAAGTTTGGTGGAAGCTCGCTGGCAGATTATAGCTGTTTTATGCGAGTTGTTGACATAGTAAAAAGTAACGAGATTCCTGTGGTAATCGTTTCTGCGCCGGGCGGCAAAAATAAGATTACCGACCTATTGATTGCCGCTTACGAAAGGTGGGTAGAATGCGGTAACGTTGAGTGCTACGAATTTGCTTTAGCGCAAGAAAGAATAGTAGAGCTTGCGCGTTGTGTCGGACTAAACGTAGACGCGCATATTTCGTCCATTAAGGCGGCAATAAACGGTGGGGCAGGCTTTGATTATGCAGTTTCGCGCGGGGAGTTTTTGTGCGCAAAGATACTTGCTTACGCGCTTGGGTATAGCTTTGTGGACGCTATTGACTGTGTTAAGCTTACTATGGACGGAGAAATCGACCTAAAATCCACTTTGGCTCATAGCGCAGCTATTAAGCTTCCGTGTGTTATACCCGGCTTTTACGGCAAGCTACCTAGCGGACAAATAAAGTTATTGCCACGCGGAGGCTCTGACCTTAGTGGCGCGGCTATTGCGGCGGCGCTTGGCAGTGAATATCAGAAATGGACGGACGTAGACGGCATTTTTAACGGACACGGCGAAGTTATAAGCAATCTTAGCTATGACGAGGCGGAACGACTGTGTTACTTCGGGGCATCCGTTATGCACTATAAGAGTATGGCGCTTCTAAAGAGCAGGGGAGTAAGGCTTGCTGTTAAAAATACTTTTTCGAATTCTGTTGGTACGGAAATATGGACAAGACGGTGTGAGGGATACGCTCTTTCGCGCAAAGAAATGTTTTTGTATAAGTCGTGCCGGGCGGAGCGACTAAATGCGATTAGGCAGCAAGGACTAAAAATTGCGTTTCAGGCAAGGCTTATGGGCAATGAAATGGCGCTTATAGATGATTGTGGCTTTTCACCGCTTGCATTAAGCCGAATTTTATCGTATGACGGAATTGAGAGAGTAACGGTAACGGCTACGGTGGGCAGTACGCCGCCCTTTGCTATACAGGGCGATTTTCTTTTTCGGGACGAAATAGGTGCTATTTGTATAAGTAAGCAATAGATAAAGACATAATTCGGCAAAAGCCTTCATAAAATTGTATTACCAAAATTTAAGGGGTAGTATTATGAAGGAATACATAGAGCTAAGATGTAAAATGCTCGCTAATTACATTTGTGAAAAAAAGGCGACGGTGCGCGACGCGTCGCGTGAGTTTGGGGTGAGCAAAAGCACCGTTCACAAGGACGTAACGACAAGACTTAGACAAATTGACTATTGCTTATATTTGCAAGTCAAGGACGTTTTGGAAATTAATTTGAAGGAGCGCCACATTAGAGGCGGGGATGCAACAAGAGCAAAATATCTAAGCAAGGCAAAAAAGTCATAAAAAAAGAGCGTTGTCAATAGCCAATTCGTTTGACAACGTCTTTTTTTGCTTGTAATAAGATTGTGACTTGCGCGCTCACAATAGCGCAGGTATGTAATTATTGCTTTTGCTCTGCTTGCTTTTCTTTGTATGCAATAAGCGCTTTTGCGAGCTGATCGGGGCATGAGGTAGTGCCTTTGCAGGGAATCCCCTTAAGCTTTGTGATAATTTCGTCAATCGGTTTACCAATTGCAAGCCTAGAAACTGCTTGCTGATTGCCTGAGCAGCCGTGAATAAATATGCAAGATGTAAGCTCGTTTTGCTCGTTTACCGAAAACATGATTTGCTTGCAGCACGTTCCCACTGCGCGGTAAGTTTCAATTTTATCCATTTTTCGTCTCCTTTCGTTTAATCTACGAGTTGTTCGTAAAGCGTCGTATATATTTGCGCCGCTTTTGTTTCCCATTTTTTTGCTACGGCTTTCGCGATAGCCTTGTTAGGTACGGTAAACTTTAGGTCAAGTGCCGTCTTCATTGAGTCGACTATCTTGAGAGAGCAGGTGTACGTCTTGTCGGGGTTTAGATGATAAGACGTAAGATACTCTTGCTTTCGCCTATAGCTTGCGCGATTTTCCTTAACCCAGTCTGTTATCTCAGAGCGTAGTGATGCGGGTATTCGCGAATAAAAATGCGATAGGCACGCTCTACCGTCAGGCGTAATGCTATAGTAGACTGTGTTGTCGTGCGTGTTCTTGTAGACAAAGCCGGCATCAAGCAGCAGCTTAAGAGTGTCTGCGCATTCCATATATTCTAGCCAAAGATTACGATAGTAGCATACCTCCAAAATTATGGATTCTGACATCGTAACGTCCATTTTGTCAATAAAGAACAAAATGGTAAGCTTATTAACAATATTCTTATCTTCAATTTCCACTTTTTTTACCTACTTGCATCAAGTATAACATATAATTCAAAATTTTTCAATAGTATTTTGAAAAAAGTTCGAGTTTTTTTAAAAAAATTTTTAATAGGTTGCCTTCGTGCTCTATAAACTATGCAACAAATTGCACAAAAAATCGCATTATTTATAAATAAATTTTATAATACTCGAATTAATATTCAAAGTATTCAAAAATTCGACTAATAAATTCAAAATATGTCAAAATAATTTAAGCAAATTTATACATAAACGCTTGCAAAGTTGAATAACAGCGATATATAATATTTATGATAAAAATACATTACAAAAAGGAATAAAACCGTATGAAAACAAGAATTTTGGTAATTGATGACAATTTTGAATTTGCGGAGGAAGTCAGACAAGCTCTCGAAAAGCAAAATTATGAGGTTGATATAGCGTGCAACGGCAGGGAAGGACTAAGCAAGTCGGACGGAGTAGAATGCATTTTGCTTGATCTTGTTATGCCCGTTATGGACGGATTTGCTTTTTTGGAGAAATTTGACAAAAAGTCTACAAAAATTATAGCGATATCTGCGCTTAGTCAAGACGTGTTTATCGCTAGAGCAATGGAAAAGGGATGTGATTATTATTTGATTAAGCCTACGCCAATAGACGCAATAGTGCAAAAGGTAGAAGATGCGCTTAGCCCAAAAACCTTAAGACGTACCGTAAAAAACAAGACACTCGAAGAAAGAATAACTAAGATTTTTATATCGGTAGGTATTCCGCCGCACATTAAGGGATATCAATATCTTCGCGAAGCAATCAAGCTTTCGATAGAAGATCCCGATATCATCAACAGCATTACAAAAAAGCTGTATCCGGGAGTGGCGGCAAAATTCGACACAAGTCCAAGCAAGGTTGAGCGCGCCATACGTCACGCCATAGAGGTAGGCTGGAATCGCGGCAAGATAGAAAACATAAACTCGCTCTTTGGAGTAAGGGTGTATTCGCAAAACGAAAAGCCGACTAACGGCGAGTTTATTGCGCTTGTTGCGGACAAGCTTTTGCTCGAAAGCGTATAAGTAAAAAAATCAGGCGGCAATAAATGCCGCCTTTATCTTTTGTTTTTCTTTTGTACTACGTTATTTTGCGCAAGAAAAAATCTTTTTATCCGCAGTGTTTATTTGCTAAACGTTGCTACCCATACTAAAAGCCTTGGTCATATACACCTTATTTTGCTTAGCTTCGCCCATATCGTTGAGGTTAACGCCATACAAAACTCCCTTTTCTACGCAATTTTCGAAGCAATCTCTTGTGCAGCCGCGGATGGAGTTAATCGTATTTTCCATAATTACTCTATCTGGGTCCCATTGAGTTGCTATAATATATATGTCTGCGCGTATTTGGGTATATACGGGCACAAGTCTGTCTATAAACACTTTTAGCTGTCCGCTCATAGAGTAGAAGTACACGGGAGTAGCAAAGACTATTACGTCAGCGGCAACGAGCTTTTGGGCTAATTGCTCCATACCGTCGTCGTGGATACATTTTCCTTTGGTGCAAGCGTAGCAGCCTTGGCAGTATTTAAGGTCGTAGTTGCGTAGATATATCATTTCTACCTTGTTGCCCGCCTTGATTGCGCCGTTAGCAAATTCGGTCGCAAGAATTTCGGAATTGCCTCCTGCTCGTGGAGTTGACGATATAATAACGACGTTTTTCATAATAACCCTCCTAACTAATTTTGCTTATCTATGATATTATAGCACACATATTCGGAATTGTTAAGTTAAATTAGCAGTTTTTATAAATCAACTCCGCTTTTTTGCAAGGCAAAGGAGAATAACAAAAAAGGAGACCTTCCGTCTCCTTAGATAAGCTTGAATAATAGATAATAAAAAAACCCCGGCTCTACGGGATTTTAGCTGGTAGGATTGAGTGGACTCGAACCACCGACCCCCACCTTATCAGGGTGGTGCTCTAACCAGCTGAGCTACAATCCTTTAGCTGAATAGTGGTGGAGGTAAGCGGGATCGAACCGCTGACCCCCTGCTTGCAGGGCAGGTGCTCTACCAGCTGAGCTATACCCCCACGCGCGTAAACAGCCTACACAATATAACAAATATAGAAAGGTTTGTCAAACAATTTTATGTGGTTTTGGAAAAAAATTTTTTAATTTTTTTATTTTATTTTTTTCATTAAATTAAAAGTTCAAGACAAAGTGTTTGACTAAAACACTGCAATATGATATACTTAACGTATAACATCACATATTGTGAACCAAAGGAGCGATATAATGTTTAAAACTGTTCAAGAAGTTTTGGCTTTTTGTGAAGAAAAAGAGATCAAAATGATCGACTTTAAGATGATTGACATCGATGGTAGATGGCATCATTTGACTATCCCTGTTTCTAGATTCGACGAAGATACCATGAAGTACGGTATCGGCTTCGACGGAAGCAACTATGGCTTTGCGGCTGTTGAGAAGAGCGACATGGTATTTATACCTATTCTTGAATCGGCAGTAGTAGATCCGTATGCAGAAATTGCTACTCTTACTATGTCTGGTGACGTAAGAATTATCGACGCTAACAACAGTAGATTTGACCAGTATCCGCGTAACGTATCCCTTGCTGCAGAAGAATATATGCGCAAGACGGGTATTGCAGACCGTATGATTATCGGACCTGAGTTTGAGTTCCACCTTTTTGACCACGTTGCGTTTGAGAACAAGCCGGATAGAGCTATGTTCCACGTAGATGCTTGGGAAGCTGATTGGAACAGCGGCGACGACGAAACTCAAAATCACGGTTATCACACCGCGCACAAGGGCGGCTATCACGCTTGCAAGCCGCAAGACGTAACCTACGATATTCGTAGCCGTATGTGCATGCTCTTGGAAGATTGGGGCATCAAGGTTAAGTATCATCACCACGAGGTTGGCGGCCCGGGACAGGTAGAAATCGAGGTTGAGCTTGGTGACCTTACCACCATGGCAGACAACACTATGATTATCAAATACGTTGTTAAGAACCAAGCTTTGGCAGAGGGTATGACTGCAACCTTTATGCCCAAGCCGATTTTTGGCGAAGCTGGTAACGGTATGCACGTTCATATGCTTTTGCTTAAAGACGGCAAGCCGGTATTCTATGATGAAAACGGTTATTCGCAGCTTAGCGAAACTGCTCACTACTTTATGGGCGGATTGCTTAAGCACGCTGCATCGCTTTGCGCATTTACCAACCCGTCGACCAACTCGTACAAGCGTCTTGTTCCGGGATTTGAAGCGCCTGCAACTATCGGTTATGCAACCGCTAACCGTAGCTCGGTTATCCGTATCCCCGCATATGCTAAGTCGCCCGACAAGAAGCGTTTTGAGCTTCGTAACCCCGACGCAACCTGCAACCCGTACTATGCATACGCTGCTATCCTTATGGCAGGTATCGACGGTGTTATCAACAAGATTGACCCGCGCAAAAACGGTTGGGGACCGTTCGACTTCAACCTCTTCGATCTTAGCGATAAGGAAAAGAGAAAGATTCAGCATCTTCCCACCTCGCTTGGCGAAGCCCTTACCGCGCTTGAGAAGGACCACGAGTACCTTACTAAGGACGGCGTATTCCCCGCTCGTCTTATCAAGCTTTGGATTGACAAGAAGCGCAAGGAGCTTGACAAGATCAACAAGATCCCGACTCCCGTTGAGTTCGAGATGTACTACGATCTCTAAGATTAAAAATAAGCTTTTAGATAAAAAGTCCCGCTGCATAATGCAACGGGACTTTTTTGTGTTAGATTCTTGTTGTATAAAAAAGTGCATTCTAAAAATATGAGAATACACTTTTTTTGATTTATTGTTTTCTTAGGTCGGTATTAGACAATGCAAAGCCTATGCTTTGACGAGAGCCGAAAAGGCGAGAGTAGGTGCGTTCGCCGTATCTGGCGCAAATCATCTCGTCGTCGAGATTTGTCGTAAACACCGTATGCTTGTTTGCGTTCATACGCTCGTTAATAACGTGGAATAGATATTCTACCGTAACGTTTTTGAGCACATTTTCGCTACCAAGATCGTCAATTATAAGTAAGTCGCAGTCTAGCAAGGGATCTATGTAAGTAAATTTGTCGCTGTCAAAGGTAGTGTGGTATTTTAGCATTCTATGCACAAACGAAAAAGCAGAAAGCATAATTACGCTAAAGCCCTTGGTTGAAATTTCGTTAGCTATACACGAAGCAAGGAACGATTTGCCCGAGCCGCATCTGCCCATAAGCAACAAATTAAGTCTTTTTGTATTAGGAAATTTGTCGCAAAACGTCTTTGCGCTAGAGTATACGCTCGTTATGCGCTCACGCTCAGAGACAGGAAAGACGAGCTCGTTTGAGTCTGAAAACGTGTTTGCGCCCACCATACCGTCGCTAACGCATTTACTTATTACGCAGCTGCATGGCTTATCGTTAACAAGTCCCGTATCCTTGCACTTTACACAGGAGTAAGGGGGATTGAGCATTTCGTCCGTTACGCCACTTTGTTTAAGTATGTTACGCTTTTGTACTTCGAGAGAAGCAAGTTCGTTTTCGCTGTTTGATTTGCCACGGCGGATATCCATCTTGATATTTCTAATGGCCTTTTCTGTTTCGTAAAGCTTAGCATTAGTGCGCAAAAGCTCAAGATAAAGCAGCTGAGCTTGATTTAGCTTGTCCTTGCGGTTTTGAACGATTTGTTGTATCGCTTTTTTGTAATCCATATTTTAGATGTCCTCCGGATTGAGGTGAGCAAACAGCGCGTTAAGCTCATCTGCGCTTTTTGCCGTAACAACGGTGTTCTTTTGATTAGGCTCGCTTGCCGAGCATTTTTTTGCTTGCTCTACGCTATCGACATTGCGTTCGTGCCATGATGCGAGAATAGAGTTTATATAAGCCGTGGCGTTACCTTTGCCGCTAGCAAGCGATGCGGCATATTCGATCACATCCATAGGCATTTTCCACGAATAAGTCCACGTTCGATAAAAATCTCTATCCCACGAATTGACGTTTCTTGTAACACCAGCCTTGCTAAGCAAACGCTTGATATCTTCGTCGATAGAAATTGCTTCGCTAATAAACGAGTTTATTGCGCTTTCGGTAAGAAGTCCTTGCTTGTAGAATCTCTTAACAGTTTCGTCCATAACGCTAAGCGTACGCATATCGTGCGCGTAGCAATATTTTGCTATTAGAATAAGAGTGTCGTGCGAAAATCCAAACGAAAGCCATCTGCTTACGTACGTTTCGATAGTATAATCGAGCTGTTCTATGTATATACCTAAAATACGGTTTATTTCCTTAGTAAGAGCGAACAGCTTGTCGCGGTTGTCGTTGTAATCCTGAATTTCTTGGAGTGAGAATACGTGGTTTTCGTAGTATTTGCTAAGCTTAGAATCAAGTCGCTCCATACCGCCCTTTTTGATAGCTTTTGCGACGCTAATAATAACTTCGGGCGTAAAGCCAAGAGTCTTCGTCCACTTGATATATAGCTGACTGTCATTGTGGTCGGGGCTTTTCTTTGAGCCAAGCGCCTTAAGTATTGCGCTAAGCTCGCGTTCATATAGAGCAAGCTCGTTAAGCTTTTCGCTAACTCGCTCAAAGCTCGTCGCGCCTTGGTGAGCAAGGTTGCGAGCAACTGCAAGTATGTACGGATATCCAATGCTCTCGCCCTTAAGACGCACGCAGTATGCAATTATTGCAAGCATTGCATCTACGTCTATGTGCAAAACCTCCATAATTGAATAGTATTCGTTGTATTCGCTTGGAAGTATTGCTCTTTTTGGGAGCATAGCACTGAGCTGATTGTTGAAAGATTCGTACTTTGCCTTGCTGAATTTTTTCACTTGCGCGCTAAGCGGCTTAACCTCAAGATATTCTATTTCGGGTGGGTCTGCCGGAAGTACGTTTATTATACCTTGCTCTGCCCAGTACAAAAATGCTTCCATAATAACAGCCTTCTCTACTCCGAGCAGGATAGAAAGCTCGTCTATACTGTTGTCGGGAGTGTGAGCCAAGCTAAGACCTGCGATATATACCTTAACGAAGTTTTCGGGTGCATACGGCATATACTCGGTAACGAATAAATTATCGAGCTCGATATTTCGCATAAGGTTTTTTTCTCTGGACAGTTTGGTAAACATTTGTATACTCCTCAGCAAAAAGACTTGCTAAAAATCGCTGTATACTATATAATAACATTAAATAAAAAATTTTTCAAGCGAAAAATGACGAAAATTTTTGCTCACAATATCTTGTGGAGCTTTCGTTAGATAGGCACAAGGAGAACATAATGAAGATAGCTCACACCGCCGATTGGCATCTTGGCAAGCGGTTGGAGAACAAGCTAAGGCTGTTAGAGCAGGAGCAGGCGCTTAATGAGCTTAACGAGCTTTGTCAAAGAGAGGACGTTGATATTATCGTAGTTAGCGGTGATATTTTTGATACTGCAATTCCGTTGGCAGAAGCAGAAGAGCTTTTTTATCGAGCTGTCGCTATGCTTGCAAAAAACAGACCGTTAGTAGTTCTTTCGGGCAATCACGACGATGCGGATAGACTTTG
>JAFVXL010000074.1 GCA_017501145.1 Clostridia bacterium
CAATCTGGCGCTCTAACCAGCTGAGCTATACCCACCATAAAATATTTAGTTTGCGCGTTGGCGCGCCAGGAGGGATTCGAACCCCCGACCCACGCCTTAGAAGGGCGTTGCTCTATCCAGCTGAGCTACTGGCGCATTTTGGAGCGGGTGATGGGAATCGGACCCACGCGGCCAGCTTGGAAGGCTGGAATTCTACCATTGAACTACACCCGCACATTACATAACTGCTAACGCAGCGTATATTATGATATCACAGCAAAAATTTATTGTCAACAAAATTCAACGTATCTATAAAAAATATTTTATAAAAATTGTAATTATTTTATTGTAAATTTGTTCCATTTTAATTAGGCTATGTAACGGTATAAAATTTACATTTATTTATAAATAACGATATCTAAGCTAAATTTTTAATTTCCGTTTTTTTATTACCATATCAACGCTTAAAGTTAAAGCATAGAGTTTTCTTGTAGAATTTTTCTTAAATTTCTTAGCGCGCGCCCCCTATGACTAACTGAATTTTTTTCTTGCGCGGTAGCCACTCCAAACGATTTTTTTAAGTCATGCGAATAAAACAACGGATCGTATCCAAATCCAGCTTCCCCTACCTTATGCGTAAGAATTTCTCCTTTTACACAGCCAATAGCAGTAAAACAGCATTTATCAGACATAAAAGCTACGACACTTACAAACTCCGCGCTCCTATCAACCTTTCCGTCAAGCTCACGCAAAAGCTTGGCGTTATTTGCTTCGTTATCCCCATGAGTACCGGCATAACGAGCAGATTGAATTCCTGGCGCGCCACCAAGAGCATTAACGATAAGACCGCTATCATCACTCAAAACAGGTTTACGTGCAATTTCAAAGATTGCCCTAGCCTTTATTAAAGCATTTTCTTCAAAGGTACTTCCGTTTTCTTCTGGATCACACTCGATACCTGCCTCGCTTAACGACAAGATCTTTATTCCGTCAAAAATCTCACGCATTTCCCTAAGCTTGTTTGCGTTATTAGTCGCTGCAATTATCTCCATTGCACCCTCCAAACATTTTCAAAAATATTTATAACATTTATATATAAATTATGTCAACCTTTAACAATGTGTTGATTAAAATTTACAACAAAAAAGAAAAGTCGCGTACTTTTGCACACGACTTTTGGCAGGGGAGACGCGATTCGAACACGCAACCTACGGTTTTGGAGACCGCTACTCTACCGTTGAGCCACTCCCCTAAGCCTCAACTATTATACACGAAATAAAATAAATAGTCAATAATAAATGAGCATTTTTTACACAAAAATAATTTTTTTATTAAGCTGAAAATTTATTAAATATTTATCAATATTTTGAATAATATTGTAATTTTACTTAAATTATTGCGTTATTTTGCTTGCTTTATTCAGATAATTGTGATATAATTTGAATATTAAATAAACAAAGGACAAAATAAAATGAAAAATGAAAGCATTTCTAAATTACTCATGCGCATAGGAATTACTCCGGACAAAAAAGGATTTGTATATCTTGAGCGCGTCACGTCACTTATGCAATCAAATCCGTTCATGAGCCTAAAAGACACCTACAAGCAAATCGCATCAGAACACAAGACTAATTCATGCACCATCGACAGCTCAATACGAAACGCAATTCATTGCGCTTACCTTAACGGAAAACTTTCTCGGCTAAATGATGAAATTGGAATCGATATTATTGACCAATATTGCCCATCCAACAAAGTTTTTGTTTCTTATCTTATCAGATGCGTAAACGTCTAAATACCCGCCCTACTCACTAACAAGCTTTTTTAGACAGCTTTTTAGCGCAATAATCGCGTGTTCGTATGTCAAGCCACCCTGAACGTAAGCAATATACGGCTCTTTTATGGGCGAATCTGCGCTAAGCTCTATTGACGCACCTTGAACAAACGTTCCTGCCGCCATAATAACCTGATGCGCGTAGCCGGGCATATCCCACGGATAAGGCGTAACAAAGCTATCTATGGGCGAAGCATATTGAACGGATTGCACAAAATCTATAAGCTGCTCTGCCGTGTCAAACTTAACCGAACAAATTACGTCACCACACTTAGAGCCAACCTTGGGCAACGTTGGATATCCGAGCTTATCAAAAACAGCCGAAAAAGTTAGCGCGGCTTTTATTGCCTGAACGGTAACGTGAGGCGCAAGAAACAACCCTTGATAAAACAATCTATATCCGTGCTCGTAAGAGCCAACCTCCATACCTATTCCAGGCACGGTAAGCCTAAAAGAAATTTTTTCAATTAGCTCATTTTTACCTGCAATATAACCTCCCGTCGGGGCAAGTCCTCCGCCGGGATTTTTTATAAGTGAGCCCATAATTACGTCAGCGCCCACCTCTATCGGCTCACGAGTATCCGTAAACTCTCCGTAACAGTTATCCATAACAATAGGCGCAGAAGAAAATTTGCGGACAAATTCAATTACTTCCTTAATATCGTCAATCAAAAAAGCATCACGCCAGCTATAACCGCGGCTACGTTGAATAAAAATAACGGACGGGTTATTTTTGAGCGCCTCTTCTATCTTGCAAAAATCAAATTTACCATATTCGGTAAGATCAACCTTTTCAAAATTTATCCCAAAATCCTTTAACGAGCCATTATTTTCACCCAAAATAACTTCTTCCAAGGTATCGTACGGAGTTCCGCTAATCGAAAGCAACGTTTGCCCAGGTCGCAACAATCCATACAAAGCCGTAGCTATTGCGTGAGTTCCATTAGCAAACGAGGGTGAAACTATCGCGCTTTCCGCCTTAAACGCCGCAGCAAAAACCTTGCACAACGTATCTCTACCAATATCGTCATAGCCATATCCACTAGTTCCGTTAAAATGCCTAAGCGCCACGTTGTTGTCCCTAAAAGCATTAAGAACCTTTTCTTGATTAAACAAAGCTACTTGATCATAATAATCAAAAAGATCTTTTAGCTCGTTTTGAGCATTTTTTATAAGTTCATTAATTTTCATAATTGCCCCACATTGTTAATTGTTCAAAAAATCATTAATAAGCCCGTCAACGTCTTGACTAACAGTAACAAAATGCTTTTGCGCGTTAATTCCACGAAAGAAAGTCATCTGCCTTTTTGCATAACGCCTACTGTTTTGCTTAACTTGCTCAATTGCGTCATCCAAGCTAATTTGTCCGTCAAGATATTGCACTATTTCTTTATAGCCTATCGCCTGCATAGAATTGTAGTTTTTGTACCCATAGAGCGATTTTACTTCATCAACGAGTCCATTTTGCACCATTTTGTCAACACGCGCATTAATTCTATCGTATAATTTTTCGCGCTCATCAACAAAAACAATAAACAAATAATCGTACGCGGCCTTTGGCTCATCCTTAAATTCGCCGCGCGGCTTGCCTGTAATCGTATAAATTTCCAAGGCTCGAACAAGTCGTTTAGTGTCGTTAACGTTAATTTGCTCTGCCGAAACAGGGTCAACGTCCTTTAGCCAAGCATACAGCTTTTCATTACCGTTTTCCGCAGCAAAAAGCTTAATTTGCTCACGAATCTTTTCGTCCTTTGGCGCAGATGCAAAAGTATGATTAAACAGCAAAGAATTTATATAAAGTCCCGTTCCACCGCACAAAATAGGAATTTTTTTGTTGTTTTTTATCGTTTCTATGCAGTTTTTTGCCTCAACTACGTATCTTCCCACCGAATAATCTTCGTCGGGCGCGCATACGTCAAGCATGTAGTGACAAACTCCACGCATTTCACTTTGAGTTATTTTCCCTGTGCCAACGTCCATACCCTTATATATTTGCATAGAGTCGGCGCTAATTACCTCGCCGCCTATTGACTGAGCAATATTTACCGCAGAATCAGATTTACCAACGGCTGTTGGCCCTGTTATGACTATAAGTTTTTCTACTTTCTTTTGAACCATTTGTCAACCTCAAGCTTACTTAGCTTAACAACAATAGGCCTACCGTGCGGACAAAGCAACACATCTAACGAATCTACGCCTTGCACAAGCATACGAATTTCTTCCATAGACAACAGCTTATTGCCCTTTACTGCCGCCTTACAAGCCGTTTGAGCGAGCTTATCCTTGATAATCGTAGCAACGTCAAGCTCATTTTGATCAATCGCCTCAAAAAACATAGGTAAAAACTTAGACAAGCTCATACCGCAAACGTCACTCGGAACTGCGTTAATAACGTATTCAGCTCCATTTTTTTCGATTTCAAAGCCGCAGGAACTAAAAATTTCCATATTTTCATCCAAAAGCTGACTTTCAATAGCCGTAACCTCAAACGTATACGGAATAAGTAGCTTTTGCTTAACTACCGCTTGCTCATTAATTTTTTTGACAAGTTTGTCGTACAAAATTCTCTCGTGAGCTGCGTGTTGGTCAATCAAATAGCAGTTTTCTCCGCGTTCAATTATAACGTAAGTAGAAAAAAGCGTTCCCACCGTCAATATTTCTTCTTCGCCCAAAAAACTGTCGCTTTGCAAGCATTGTGATGCAAACAGCGTTTCTTTAGCGGCGTTGTTGCTATATGGCAAAGGTTGACCTTCGGCGCGAGGACTAACGGTAAAATATGGCCTTTGCAACAAATTTTTGTCATTATCTAATAAATCATACGATTTTACCTGCGTGTTTCTTTCTTCTTTTAGTGAGCTTTTAATACCCAAAAGCGAAAAATCAAACTTAGAAGCTCGCGCTTGCTCGCTAGCAGTAATAGAGCTATCTACATTATCATCAAACACGTCGGATAGCGGGATAGACTTAGGCGCGTGAGTAAGCTCAGCAAGCTTTTCGTTAATAAGCGTTTTTATATGCTTTTTTATCTTGTCAAGCTGAACAAACTTAACTTCCATTTTGCTTGGATGCACGTTTACGTCCACCATATCCGCCGGCAAATCTATATAAAGCACGTACGTAGGATATTGTCTTGTCATCAAAAAATCCTTGTAGCACAAATACGTCAAAAAAGATATTTCTTCATTTTTTACATATCTGCCATTGACAATCAAGGTTTGATAATTGCGACTATGCTTGCTAAAAGACGGCTTTCCGATAAATCCACGTATTGTTATGTCAGGCATAACTAGGGAAATCTCTTCCATGTTCTCCAAAATTCCGTTGCCGTACACCGCAATTAGCGCACTCTTTTCACTTTCACCCGAAGAAAAAATCTTCTTTGAGCCAAGCGTACATCTAAACGAAATCTTTGGATTAGCAAGAATTAGCCTTGTCATAAGGTTAAAAATATCAGCTTCTTCGGCTTGCGGAGTACGCAAAAACTTTTGACGGGCGGGAATATTTTTGAATATATCTTCTACCGTTATAGTAGTTCCCTTAGGCGCGCCTGTTTCAAAAGCCGTTATTTGCTCGCCCGACTCCATACAAATTGAATAACCAAGCTCAGCGTTTTCCGTTCTTGACAAAAGCGTAACCTTAGCTACCGCCGAAATACTAGCTAAAGCCTCTCCTCTAAATCCAAGTGTAAGAATAGAATTAAGATCCTCTACACTCGATATTTTACTCGTTGCATGCGGCATAAACGCCTTAGGCATTTCATCCTTATCTATACCGCAGCCGTTGTCAGTAACCCTAATATACTCTATTCCGCCGCCTTTAATTTCTATTTCGATAACCGTTGCGCCTGCATCAATAGAGTTTTCGACAAGCTCCTTTACAACGGACATCGGCTTATCAACCACTTCTCCAGCAGAAATAAGATTAAATATCGAGCTATCCAAAACGTTAATTTTAGCCATTAGACTTTACCGCCTTTTCCTTTAAGTCAGCTAGCACGTCAAGCGCGTGACGCGGCGAAATATTATCTATATCAAGCTCGGACAAAATTGCGTTAATTTCCGCGTTATTATTAAGATTATTAAACAGCGAAAGTTGATTTACTGCTACTTTTTTGTCCGAATTAAGAATATCCGCCTTTTCGAGTGATTTTAGGAGCTTTTTTGCCCTATCTAAGACAAAAGATGGGAGTCCCGCAAGTCCAGCAACCTCTATACCAAAGCTTCTATTTGCGCTACCTCGCATAAGCTTGCGCAAAAATACTATACTACCGTTTATTTCTTTAAGCGTAAGCTTATAATTCTTTACGCCCCTTACAATACCTTCAAGCTCTGTTAGCTCGTGATAATGGGTAGAAAACAACGTTTTTGCCTTAACCTCTTGCGAAATAAATTCAATAATCGACCACGCTATACTAAGACCGTCGTATGTAGCTGTTCCTCTACCTATTTCGTCAAGCAAAATAAGACTACTGTCCGTCATATTGTCAAGAATATACGCAACTTCACTCATTTCCATCATAAAGGTACTTCTACCGCTACTTTGGTCGTCGCTTGCGCCCACTCTTGTAAACAGCTTGTCCACTATAGAAATTTCCGCCTTTGCCGCCGGCACAAATGAACCAATATGTGCCAAAACAGCAATAAGCGCAACTTGCTTCATATAAACGCTTTTGCCTGCCATATTAGGACCTGTAATAAGCATTATATTGCTATCCTGGTCTATAAGCGTATCGTTAGGTACAAACGACTCGCCCTTAAGAAGTCTTTCGACTATCGGATGTCTTCC
>JAFVXL010000075.1 GCA_017501145.1 Clostridia bacterium
ATAGCTTTTTTTGTGGTACGTTTCTTGGAAAAGTATATAAGTTCCTATACCTGCATCCTTAAGCTTACGATAATTTTCTACTGTGGTAGCGGCAATATTGACGTTGACTCTACGTATTGCGCCGTTCTTATGCTTTATGCTATAAATGGTGTTTATACACTCTAAGATATACTCGATAGGATTGTTGACCGGATCCTCGCCCGACTCTATCGCAAGGCGCTTATGCCCCATATCTTGAAGCGCAATTACCTCCGCTTTTACTTCCTCTTGAGTAAGCTTACGGCGCGGAATGCGCTTATTTTTCAAATGATACGGACAGTACACACAACCGTTTACGCAGTAGTTCGAAAGGTAAAGCGGCGCAAACATAACAATTCGATTGCCATAAAACGCAAGCTTAATTTCCTCAGCAATTTTGTAAATTTCTTCCACCTTTTCGGGAATTTCACAAGCAAGCAAAACAGATGCCTCTCTATGCGTAAGTCCCGAGCATACGTATCCCGTTTCAGTCTTTTGCGGACGAGCCTTAGCAAGTATAGCGTCAATAAGCTCTACATTGTTTTTGTTTTGGTCAGCATATTCGAGCGTTGCTCTTATTTCGCCGTCATTAATAAATTCTTCTGCTTTAAGCGATTTTGGATTGTATATTGCCATAATTATCTCCTATTATTTTTTTATATCTCCACGGGCTACCACTACGCGATAGCCGATTGATTGAACCTGCTGTTTGATTTTATTCATTTCTTGCGCTGATTCTTCACCCGAAGTAAGCTTGTTGTTATATAGCTCGTACTTTTTTCGAACGCTTTGTGGCGAAAGATTAGGCATTATGACGTTAGCGCCCGAAAGTATAGCCGCCAACCGTCCTTGTGGATGAACGGTACCAAGCGCAGTAGTTGCGGGCAACAAAACGGGCGGATGTATAAGCCTTATTAGCGAAAGCAAATAGCACGTTAGCCCGACGTTTCCCGCCTCGAATTGGCTAAACGGTGTATCACGGTGCGGAACAAACGGTCCTATACCGCACATATCCGGCTTGAACTGTTCTATAAGCTTTAAGTCCTTAGCCAAGGTTTCGTCAGTTTGATACGGCGAGCCTACCATAAATCCACAGCCCACCTGATAGCCTATTTTCTTAAGATTATCCAAGCATTTTTTTCGTTTAGCAAGCGTAAGCGTTGGTGGATGCAGCTTTGCATAATGCTCGCCATCAGCTGTTTCGTGTCTAAGAAGATACCTGTTTGCGCCCGCGTCAAAAAGCTTTTTGTAGCTGTCGTAGCTACGCTCTCCCAGCGAAAGCGTTATTGCGCAGTCGGGAAATTTTTCTCTTATGCTAGACACTATATCAACAAGCTTATCGTCGGTAAAATAACCGTCTTCTCCACCTTGCAAAACGAAAGTTCGCAGACCTACTTCGTAGCCGTCCTTACAGCACTCGAGAATTTCTTCCTTTTCGAGTCTATACCTATCCGCGTTCTTGTTGCTACAGCGAATACCGCAATATAAGCAGTCGTTCTTACAAAAGTTGCTTATTTCGATAAGTCCACGCACAAAAACAGTATTGTCGTAGATTGCCTTTCGCGTCTCAAAAGCGCAAGTAGCCGCATACTCTGCCGCAACAAGCGAGTACCCATCTATTACCTGACGGTACTCAGACACCGTCAGCTTACCCTTGCGCCAAAGCTTTTCTATCAAGGCAAGAGTTTTTTCGTCGTACTTATTCATGGGAAATCACCTTAGAATACGCCGCTTTTGCGCTAATTCCGTCAATATTACCTATCTTGCCGGAAAGCGTAGAAATTAGATCTTGCGGCGCATCAATCGCTATACTTATTATGCTAATGTTTCGCTCTTTGTAAGGTATGCCCATTCTGCCGATAATGACATGTCGATATTCGTGCAAGATAGAATTAAGCTTATCTATCGACTCTCTATTTTCGACAATAATGCCTATTACGGCTACTCTCGTTTCCATTGTCCTTCTCCCTATAAAAAATGCTTCGCCCTAACACAAAAAGCGAAGCAAAAAAACACATATTATTGCAATCGCCTTATCTTCGGATTTCTCTTTGTGTCAGGCAAATTTATTATAACCTATAACTAAAACATTGTCAATAGTATTTTGATAAATTTTTTTGAAAATAATTCTTTAATGAAAAATTTTAACCGTCCTACTTTTAGATCGGTTAAAGCTATTACGTTAATTAGATTCTATCCTTGTAAGCTCCTCGCCCTGCAAAAACTCAGGAATCTCTTCCTCTTGCGGAAGCTCAAATTCGTTATACAATCCCTTTTGCTCGTCAGAATCGTATTCCATAGATATAATCTTAATATTTTCCAACAACTGCTCGTAATCGGGCAAATCTTTTATGGATTCGATTTGGAATCGCTTAAGGAATTCGTCGGTTGTGCCAAACAAAAGCGGCTTACCGATAACATCCTTTCGCCCCACTACCTCGATAAGATTGTGCTTAAGCAAAACTTGAATTACGTAATCGCAGTTAACTCCGCGAATACTTTCTAACTCAAGCCTTGTAATAGGCTGCTTATATGCAATAATTGCAATTGTTTCGAGCGTTGCCGACGAAAGCGCCTTTTCCTTGATGGGATTAAGCACCTGCGAAACGACCTCTGCGTAGCTGGGGTTAGACGAAAGCTGGGCTTTGCCGTTATAGGTAATAAGATGAATTCCGCTTTCGCCCGAATATTTTTCTTTCAAACGCTTTATAGCGTTGTTAATTTCTGATTTTTGAAGCTCTAGCTGTTCGGCAATATCGGATATTTTAAGTCCGTCACCCGACACAAAAAGTAATGCTTCTAATGCATTATCAAGTTTTTCTATTTCCATATTCTAACCGGCCTTATGTAAAATTATATCATCAAATAGCGAATCTTGAGTAGCTATTACTACTTGGTTTTTTATAAGCTCAAGCAGCGCTTGAAAGGTCGTAATAACTTCACTCTTAGTATAATCGTCATCAAACAAATTGAAAAACGAAAGCTTGTTCACGTATTCAAGTTTTTCCTTAATTATGCCCACCATTTCCGCAACGGTAAATCTATCCATTACGATATGACGCTCTTTTTGGAGCGCGACGCGTTCCTCAAGCTTGACGAACATCCTTTTTAGCGCATCCATTAGACCGGACTTGTTCATATCCTTAAGCTGAAGTCTTGGCATACCAACCGACGGATCAGGCTGACGATAAAAAATATCTTCCGTTTCGTTTTCTTTCATTTTTACAGCAGCCTCTTTGTATAGAGCGTACAATTTTAGCTGTTGCTTAAGCGCCTTTTCTTCGTCCTCTGCAGTTGGCTCAGGCTCGGGGGGCTTAGGCAAAAGCGACTTAGACTTTATTTCCAACAAGAGCGCCGCCATAGTAATAAATTCAGAAGCTTTGTCTAAGTCTACCGTTTCAATTTCCTTCATAAATTCAAGATATTGCTCGGTAATTTCCGAAATTTTTACATCCTCAATACTTACTTTGCTTTTTCTTATCAAGAAAAGCAAAGTATCAAGAGGGCCTTCGAAGTCGTTTAGCCTAAATCTATACGCGTCTTCGTCCTCTTCGAACATTTCTTCGGCAAATAGCTTTTCGTAATCTGACATTTATATACCCCCAAAAATCAAATTCCAAAACGCATTAAAGCCACTGCTTACGTAATGCGCAGTATAGTTAAAGTACAAATCAAGCGGACTAAAATACTCTGGTACGCCTACTCTGCTTACCATAATAGACACCAAAATCAGCGCAATAAGTATATACTGTCCATAGCTACGCATAAAACGTATAAACGCATTTTCTCTTTTGCAAAGCGCGTCTATAAGATTAAATCCGTCAAGCGGAAAAAACGGCAAAATGTTAAAAAAGCACAACACCACGTTAAACCAGCTCAAATAGTAGAAAAACATCGATACCATTGAAAGTGGCATGGAAGCTGCGTTAGCCGCAAGCTTATAAAATAAAATATAAAAACCTGATGCAAGGAACGCAATTATGATATTTGTAACTACTCCTGCGATAGATACTAATATACAGCCCTTGCGATACGAACGAAAATTGTTGGGATTGACAGGCACAGGCTTGGCATAACCAAAACCAACGAAAACTACCATAATAGCTCCCAAAATATCAAAATGCTTTTTGGGATTAAGAGTCAATCTACCCCTATTCTTTGCCGTATCATCTCCGTTAAGATGAGCCACGTAGCCGTGAGCAATCTCATGTAACATAATAGAGAAAACGAGCGCTGCCGCAACAAGCACGAATAGCAAAATTCTCTCAAATATTCCAAGACTGTCATAAAACAAAATTCCTAACATACAAAATATTATATCATTTACAAAGTATTTCGTCAAACAAAAATACGCTTGCATTGAATTTGCAAGCGTATTTTTAGCATTGCGCTTTTACCAATTATCTACGATATCATCTATAATGTCCAAAAAACTCTTTTTTTCTACGTCAATATCGGCTTTTAGATCTATTTCCTTAGTCGTATCTCCGTCAAGAACAATTACTTTACCAACTACGTCACCCTTTTTGATAGGCGCAAGCACCTGCCAAAATTCGAACTGTACGTCCACGGCTTTGTTTTCGCCCTTCTCGGTCAAAACGAAATAATCTTCGCTCGGATAACAATCTACAAACTTTTCCTTGCCGCCTATCACTTCGCTCTTGCCTGCCAAATTTTGCTTATAGACGTATTGCTTTGTTTCATAACCGCTAAACGCCTCATTAAGCATAGTAGAAACTTGAGCGTTTCGCGTCTTAGCATCCGCCGCGCCAATTACCACTGAAATAAATCTCGTATTACCACGCTTAGCCGTTGCGGCAAGACACGAAAGCGCCTCAGACGTAAAACCTGTTTTGCCACCGTCACACCCCTCGTAAAATCTTACAAGCTTGTTTGTGTTAGTTAGCTGAGTTATTCTACCGCTTGGATGAACGAAGTCAAACATCCAAATCTTTGAGTAATCAAAAAATCTTTCGTTGCTTATAAGCTCTCTAAACATTATTGCAACGTCAAAAGCGCAACAGTATTGATTAGGCGCAGGAAGTCCTGTGCAATTGACAAAATACGTATCGTTCATACCTAATTTTGACGCTTTGTCGTTCATTTTTGCAACGAAATTTTCTACGCTACCAGCTATATGCTCAGCCATCGCTACGCATGAATCGTTGGCAGACGCTACGACAATACTTTTGATAAGCTCGTTCGCTTGATATGAACAGCCTGCATCCAAAAACGCCTGCGAGCCGCCCATGCTTGACGCATTTTCGCTAACTGATATCATATCGTCCGTACTTAAGCTGCCTTTTTCAATCTCGTCAAAAATCAAATTAAGCGTCATAATCTTGACCATGCTGGCGATTTGCAGTCGTTCCGTTTCGTTTTGCGCGCGTAATACCTTGCCCGTATCGTAATCCATAAGCAACGCTGATTTGCACTTGTAACCTTGTTCGGCTTTGACGACATTTACTCTAGGCAAAGCAACCAAAACGCCTACAATAATTACAATAATTACAAAATTTCTTAGTATTCTTTTCATATTTCCTCCTTATAATTAAGCCGACTGCATCCAGTCGATATAAATACCGTAGCCCTTTGTTGGATCGTTAATAAGCACATGCGTTACAGCCCCTACTATCTTACCGTTAAGAATAATCGGACTGCCGCTCATGCCTTGAACTATTCCACCGCTTTTTTCCAGTAATCTTCGGTCGGTTATCCTAATAAAAATTCCTTTCGCCGCTGGTTCGCCTTGCGGTAACGCTCGAATTATATCAATCTCATAATATATTGATTCGCCACTTATTTCCGAAACCAAATACGCTTTGCCGGGGATAACGTCCGACCTACTGCCTATCGTAATAAGCTCTTCGGTTGGCTTATAGTCATAAAATCTACCGACCACTCCAACTGACGAATTACAATAAATTTCGCCTATTTGCTCCTTTACGTTAGCTCGAATTTCTCCCGCCTCGCCCTTTTTACCTTTAACAATTCCCGAAATTTCACAGCTGTACGCCTTACCACCGCTTATAGGCACAACACCTGCAACAGAGTCTTCTATGCTGTGACCTAACGCCGCGAAGTAGCCGTTTTCCTTTACGTAAGTTACCGTACCTATACCCGAAACCGTATCTCTTAGATAAATACCTAATCTAAACAATCCGCTATCATGCTCTATATAAGGCGTTACCGAAACATCTATTTCCTTGCCGTTTCTCAACAAAGTAAGAGCTATTTTGTCGCCGGTTCCTTGACTTATAGCCGAAACAATCTCCGCGCTATCGCCAACTCTTTTGCCGTCAAAGGCAATTATAATATCCCCACGCTTAAGCTTGTTTGCAAGGCTTGCGCTGCCTGCTGAAGTTTTGACAACACCCACGTCGTCTATAACCACTCCGTCCACATCGAGAATCATAGCGATTTGAAATCCTCCGGGGTACGCTAGCTTGCCGATTGCGCTTACCGAAACTGCCTCTTCCCTTATATAGCTAATCAATACAGCTATAACGGCAGCCAAAACGATACACACCCTATTACAAATTCTCATAAAAATAGTGTTTTGTAATTGTATAAATATTATTCAACAAAGCTAAAATTACTTTTACTAAAAATTGCGCAAAAAAAGTGAGTAGCACAAGCCGTTACTCACTTTTTTATATTACTATCTATTCAGCTAAGCGACTTTTTGTAATCGTCACACCACTTTTTGAGCTCTGCAGCCGCCGTTTCCGCTTGGCTGGTCACGCCAAGTCCGCCGCTAAGTCTTGCTATTTCTTTAATCATACCGCTGTCGCTGAGCTTAGTTACGTTTGTGTACGTCTGCTCACCTACAACCGACTTTTCTATAAAGAATTGCTCGGACGCCATTGCCGCTATTTGAGGAAGGTGTGTTACGCACAAAACCTGATGGCCTAGCGCTATTTGCATAAGCTTTTGCGCAACTGCTCTACCCGTAGTACCGCTGATACCAACGTCAATTTCGTCGAATATCATAGTAGGAATATCGTCCTTTTCTCCATTAACTACCTTAAGCGCAAGCATAAATCTTGACATTTCGCCGCCCGAAATAATCTTTGTCATGGGCGCTAACGGTTGACCTTTGTTGGGACTGAAATAAAACTCAATCTTATCCATACCGCGCGGAGAAACGTATTTTTCGCAATCTTCTCTTAACGCAAAAGGAGCAAAATTGACCTTAAACTTAACAGACTCCATACCAAGCTCGCTAAGATGCCTTTCTATCTCTTGCTCAAACTTAACCGCCTTTTGCTTGCGAATTTCGCTTATTTTAAGCGAAAGAGTATAAATTTCGTCAAGTAATTTTTTCTTTTCGGCAGTAAGCTTAGCATAAATTTTGTCACTATTTTCAAGCTCGTACAGTCTTTTTGACGACTCGTCAAAAAACTCGGTCATTTGGTCAAAATCCCCATACTTTTTACGAAGATTTTTTATCGTTTGTAGTCTTTGCTCTATCTTGTCTAAGTCAGTTACGTCAAAGTCCCTGTCTAATTCGTCACGTACACTCTCAGCAATATCGCTAAGCTCATACTTAAGCGCAACAATTCTTTCGTACAAAGACTCATATCCAAGCTGGCTTATGCTACCAAGGGCGCTTTGCGCTTGCTCTATTTGACTCATCGCGCAAATTTCGCTCTCACTAAGCGCATTAAGCGTTGTCGATAGCGCCGTATTTATCTTTTCGGCAGAAGCTATTATTTTTCGTTTTGAAGTAAGTTCGTCTTCTTCGCCCCTTTTGACTTTTGCCTTTTCGATCTCGTCAATTTGATACTTAAGCACGTCGATAAGTCGTTCTCTGTCGCCACTTGTACCTATCGAATCGAGCTTAGAGCAAACTTCGTTATATTTGCTTACCTTTTCTTCCAACGCGCTAAGCTCGCAGCTTATATTTTCGCGAATATAGTAATCAAAAAGTCTGCCTTGCTCACAAGCTTTTGCAACCGAAACGTACTCGTGCTGACCGTATATATCGACAAGCTTTTCGGTAAGGCGCTTGACCATAGAGGCTGTTGCCGCCCTGCCGTTGACACGAACGTCATTTTTGCCGTCAACAAAAAATCGGCGACAAATAACGACCTCGTCTTCGTCGTCATATCCCATATCAGCAAGAATCTCTCTTGCTGAGGGAGTAAGCTCGAATACACCCTCAACAAAGCCCGATTGCGCCCCGAATCTAAGGAGCGACTTGTCGTACTTTGCGCCAAGCAACAGCATAATAGCATCTACGATTATGGACTTACCTGCGCCCGTTTCTCCGCTTAGTACGTTAAGCCCCTCGCCAAACTCAAGCTCCGCTTGTTCTATTAGGGCAAGATTTTTAATTACAATGCTTTTTAACATAAATTACTGAATCATTTCGTAAAGCTTATCCATTGTTTGCTTAGCGGACTGCTCGTCACGGCACACAGCCAAAACGGTATCTTCGCCAGCTACGCAACCAACAACCGCCGAATCGTGCATCTTGTCAAGCATGTCGCCTGTTGCGTTAGCGCAACCCGGCAAGGTCTTGATTACCAAGATATTGCAAGCTACGTTTACCGAAAGAACTGATATCTTAAAAATTCGTTTAATTCGCTCATTTACCGAATCAACACCTGCAGCAATATATCTCGTCTTAACAAGCCCTAACTCCTTAATATCGCGTGAAATAGTAGCTTGCGTTACGTTATAATTGAGCTTTTTGAGCTCGTCGGCAAGTTCGTCTTGCGTTTCTATATTCTTAGTGGAAATAAGCTCCAAAATTTTTATTTGTCTTTCGTTGCGTTCCATAATCACCTTCCTTAATTATCCGTTTGTCCCCAGATATTAAGCTTAGACAAAAGCGCGCTGTAGAAGTTGCTGCTCTTGAGCCTAATGAAGCAAAGCGTCATATCGGACTTATAAAATCTAACGTCTTCGTTTAATGAAATTTTCGTTTCTTCTACTCCGTCTATTATAAGCACGGTATCCTCGTATGCTCTACGCACCTTGATATCAACGACTTCTTGGTCGCTAACAATAATTGGACGGGTATGCAACGAGTGAGAATTGATGGGAGTAAGACCTATCGCTTTTACCTTTGGACTCATAATGTTTCCGCCCGCAGAAAGCGAATACGCAGTAGAGCCTGTCGGCGTGCAAACTATAAATCCGTCGCAAGCATATTTGTCCACAAGCTGATCTTGTATAAACACGTCAACCATAATCATCTTGGTATCCGAGCGATACACAATCGCTTCGTTGAGCGCGTAGAATACTTGTCCCTTGTACTCAGCGCAAAGCAAAGCGCGCTCGTCGATATCGTACTCTCCGTGCTTGATGATAGAAACGAGCTGTTCTATATTTTGCGTTTCTACTTCCGCCATAAAGCCAACAGTACCCTTGTTAACTCCGAGAATAGGAACCTTGTTTTCGGCGCAACGTCTACCTACCGCCAAAATCGTTCCGTCTCCGCCAACCGTAATAAGCATTTCGAGCGTAGCAAAAACGTTGTCGTCATAAACCTTTTTTTCAGGATAATACTCGCTAAGTAGCGGATCGATATAATACTCTATATCTGCCGACTCAAGAACGGAAATAACTGATTTTGTAACAGACAAATCATTATCCTTATATAAATTCGTATAAAGTCCAACTGCCATAATTTCTCCACCTATATGGGTAGTATACTATATATTTTTTTCATTTTCAAGCAAAAGTAGCTCGCTATCTACAATTTTTTGAATGCGCTGAGTACAAATACCGCTTTTTTCAAGCATGTTTTGTCTACTTCGCTCATCTGAAAATTCGTTTTTGTGTCCTAAGCTTATAACCTTGTTTTTTCCGTTAACATAATCACGCACAGCCGAGCCAAATCCACCGTGTAGCACGTTGTCCTCTAACGTGATTATAGTTCCGCTAATTCCGTCCAACAAAGCTGTGTCCAAAGGCTTGACAAATCTTGCATTGACAACCGTTGCACCCGATATATGCTTAGCAACATCGTTAGTCGCACCCACCGCCAAGACGGTAACGGACGAATTGTGCCTTTTTACTACTTGCCACTTACCAAGCTCTATTTTGTCGCATAAAGTATCCTCTTTGTACGACTTACAATACCTAATTGCAAGCGGATGATTATACGTTAAGCTAAACTTAATAAGCTCAGCTAATTCACTCCCGCACGAAGGTGATGCAATAGCCAGATTAGGAATAAGCGAAAGATAGCTCAAATCAAATATACCTTGGTGTGTCACTCCGTCTGCGCCTACTGCTCCCGCCCTATCTATCAAAAATGTCACCGGCAAGTCGTTTAGGCAAACATCATGTAAAACTTGGTCAAACCCACGTTGCAAAAAGGTAGAATAAACTCCAAAATATGCCTTTATGCCCATTTTCGCTAACCCTGCGCAGTACGAAACCGCGTGTTGCTCAGCAATGGCAACGTCAAAAAATCTGTCGGGGTACCGCCTTGCAAACTCATCAAAGCACAGCCCGTCAGCCATAGCCGCAGTTACTACTGCAATTTCGTTGCTTTTAGCTATTTCTATTAGCGTATTGCCGCATACTTTGGACATAGACTTTTGCTCGCTTTTTGATGAAGGCGAAATTCCGTGATAAGCTGAAGGCTGTTGCTCGGCGGGCTGGTATCCCTTGCCCTTTTTGGTAAGCAAATGTATTATTGCAGGCTTATCCGATTCTAATGCCAACCTTGTAGCGCTTATTATCTCCGAAACGTTGTGACCGTCATACGGTCCGTAGTACTTAAGTCCAAAACGCTCAAAAAATTTGTTGCCCACAAAGCTTTCTTTTATTTTATCTTTTGTTTTGGTAACTATTTTTACGAGTGATCTTCCTATAAAAGGTAGTGTGGACAAGTCCGCCTTAAAGGTTCTTTTTGCATCAACAAATTTTTTATTTACTCTGAGCTTATTAAAATATTTACTCATTGCGCCCACGTTATGAGATATGGACATTTTGTTGTCGTTAAGAATTATTACCAGCTTAGACGGTCTATCGCCTAAGTCGTTGAGCGCTTCGTATATTTCGCCGCTTGTAAATGCTCCGTCGCCTACTACGGCAACTACCCTTTGGTTTTTATTTAACATATCTCGCGCTCTAGCAAGTCCAAGTGCAAGCGACAAGGAATTTCCGCTATGTCCCGTTATAAACGGATCATACTCACTCTCTATACTTGACGGAAATCCCGACGCGCCACCGTCATGTCTAAGATTTTGCATCAAATTTGCTCTATCCGTAATAAGCTTGTGCGCGTAAGTCTGATGTCCTACGTCCCATACCACCTTGTCGCTCGGCATATCCAAAACGTAATGAAGAGCAACTGTAAGCTCCACCGCGCCTAAATTAGACGCAAGGTGTCCGCCATTTTTGAGCGTAACATCAATTATGCGACTACGCAAAAACTCCGAATACAAAACAAGCTCGTCCTCGGATAAACTTTTGATATTTTTGCTGTTAATCGCGTTAAAATCCATTTTTATTCCTTTCTTCCTGCCGCCCGCAAAGCTAAATCTACAAAATAATCGCTATTTATATTAGCCTCTTTGAGCGCGTCTATCGCCTTTTGCGTACAGCACTTAACTGTTTGAACTGACTTTTCCACGCCGAACAATCCTACGTAACTATTTGTCGGCGCATTACCCTTCTCGGTTATGTCCATCAAATCGTCATAAACCTGAAAAGCAAAGCCAAAGTTAAAGCAGTATTCTTTGAGCGCTAACGTAGTTTTTTCGTCCAATCCGCCCATTATAGCACCGCACAAAACCGCGCCCCAAATAAGATAGCACGTCTTTTTGTAATAAATATCTTCCACTTGCTCGGCAAAATTTATCGAATTAAGCTCTGCTGCTTGTCCACCTATAACGCCCGCGCCACCCGACAATAACGAAAATTCGTATGCCGCTTTTGCCGCATTAGCGTCTTTTTGCGCTGACCTAAGCATGAGCGTAAAGCACAAATTCAAAAGCGTATCCCCTACGAGCAACGCGTTAGCCTCCCCAAACATCTTATGACAAGTGGGCTTGCCGCGTCTAAAATCGTCGTTATCCATACATGGCAAATCGTCGTGCACTAACGTATACTGGTGCAGGCACTCTATTGCTACAGCAAAGTCGCGTACGCTGTCAGTTATCAGCTTGCCACTAAGCAAATAAGCGCTTAAAAACATAAGAGGACGAAGCCTTTTTCCACCGCACGCAAAAACGTACTTTACGGCAGAATAAAGCGGCTCGTCTAAGCCCGATTCGTCCACTACCTTGTTTATCCAATTTTGTATAAGCTCTTTATTCATCCAAAAGCGCATCCATATCAGCTTTAATTTCAGTTAGTTTACCTTTATATTCCTTAAGCATGGTCATACAATCCTTGGTAATAGCCACACCTTGTTCAAAAAGCTTAAGACCTTCTTCTATCGAAACACCACTTTCCATCATCTTAGTAAGCTCTTCGAGTTTTTTAAGTTGCTTTTCTAAATCCATAATCACTCCTTGTCTGTTACGGTTGCGCCTATCATACCATCGCTTAATACGATTTTTACACGGTCACCCACTTGTACCTCGTCCACACCGACAACGTCTTCTCCGCATTTAAGCACCTTTGCATATCCTTTAGAAAGAATCTTTAACGGACTAGCTTTGTCTAAGCTATTAGATGCTATCTTAAACTCGTACTCGTTATTGCTCAACAAATCCGATACAAGTCTATATTGCGCTGAAATTTGATTTTTTGTATCAAATAACAACAGGTCAACCTTTGCGCTTAGCGCTCCTACTATCTTGTTGGCGTTAGTAGCCACCTTATTTTTGTACAAAGTAGAATTTTACTGACAACAAAGCAACAGATCTGTACACAATCGCTTAGTCTTGACCGCAGATTGACTAACTATGCTTTCGGCCTTTGCTCTAAGCTCGCTTAGCTTATCAAACATTTCGCCCAAAAAGGCTTCGTTTTGTCTTACGACTTTCTCTGCCGCGATACTCGGCGTACCCGCTCTAAGCGAGGACGCAAAATCGCACAATGTATAATCTATCTCGTGTCCTACTGCCGAAATAACCGGATATTGACACTCAAATACGCTTTTTGCAACAAGTTCGGTATCAAAGCACCTAAGGTCTTGTCCCGAGCCACCACCTCGCGCTACAATTACCACGTCGTAATGCTTGTTTTTGGTGCTCTTCAAAGCTTTTGCAATGGTTTTTTCTGCATTTGCGCCTTGAACCATTACGTCGTATACGTCAACGTCTATATATCCACATCCGTTACGAGTAAGCACTTCTAAAATATCATGTATAACCGCGCCTTCTACGCTAGTAATAAGCGCAATTTTACTTATAAATGGCGGAAGCTTTTTGAAATTATCAAAGTATCCTTGTTTTTTTAGCTCTGCCTTTAGCTGTTCCCTTTTTACGAGCAAATCGCCTTTGCCAACCGCCTGGGCGTAGCTTATTACAAACGTCACCTTGCCGCCCTTAGTATAAAACCTCATGCCGCCTGTAACGTGAATTTTGTCTCCTATCTCAAACTCTAATCTGGCGCCAAAACGCACGCAACTCAATACGCAATCGTCTTCTTTAAGCGTAATATAAGAATTGCCGCCCGAAAACTTATTTTCAAAAACCTCTCCTTCTACCGTTATGTTTTGCAGAATAAGCTCGTCTTCAAAAACGTTCTTTACGTAGTTATTGAGCTGCGAAACGGTCAAAACCTTATTCAAGCGCAAGAGCCGCCTTTACAATATTTTTGAGTAGCATAGCTATAGTCATAGGTCCAACGCCGCCCGGAACGGGAGTAATAAAGTCCGCTACTTCCTTAACCTCGTCGTATTCTACGTCGCCGCAAAGGTGTCCGTCTTGACGATTCATTCCTACGTCAATTACCACCGCGCCTTTTTTGACCATATCTGCCTTAATAAGTCCCTTCTTACCAACAGCTACTACCAAAATATCTGCGTGGCGGGAGAAGTTAATGAAGTTGTTAGTATGCGAGTGGCACATAGTAACCGTCGCATTGTTTTCCATAAGCAGAAGCGAAATAGGCTTGCCTACGATATTACTTCTGCCTATTACTACGGCGTTAGCACCGTCTATACTTCTACCCGTAGACTTAATAAGCTCAATAATACCGCAAGGGGTACAAGCGTTAAGAGAAGGATTACCAAGCATAAGGTTACCTGCATTTTCCGCGAGGAAGCCGTCTGCGTCTTTTTTTGCCGAAATGTGCGAAAGAACTACGTTTTGACGCATATGCGAAGGAAGGGGCAACTGGACAAGAATACCGTCAACAGTTTTGTCGTCGTTAAGCTTGTGAATTAACTCAATAAGTTCTTCTTCGGTTGTGGACGCGGGGAGTCTGTGCGCGAACGATTGAATACAGTTCTCGTTACAAGCGTTAATCTTATTGCGAACGTAAATTCCGCTTGCAAAGTCATCGCCTACCAAAATAACCGCAAGACCTATCTTACGACCGTTTCGAGCCAAATATGCTTCTGCTTCTAATTTTACCTCTTGCTTGATTTGCGCAGCAATTTTCTTGCCGTCAATTATTTGTGCACTCATTTGTTCTCCTCCATGTTTTTTATAACCGATGATAAAATTCCGTTAATATAGCTGGCGCTTTTTTCGGTAGAATAAGCCTTAGCAAGCTCTACCGCTTCGTTAGCCGAAACCTTATACGGAATATCTATCACATAAAAAATTTCATATATAGCTACTAACAGGATGGCGATATCCACCTTATAAAGTCTGTCGAACTGATAGCTATGCGCGTACCTTTTGATAACTTCTTCCAACTCGCCTTTTTTGCTCACAATGCCATAAAAGACCTCGTCAAAATATACCTTATCAGCTTGGTCGATATTTTGCGTAACCATTTCTACAGTGATGTCGTTAACAGCGCCACAAACGCCTGTTTCATAAACAAGCTTAAATACGTTTTCTCGAATAGTTCTTCTGCTCATTTTATCTCCAAAACGAATAACCCTATAGGTATCTATAGGGTATTCGCGTCTTTACTATCGCGGAACTCAACGCCAACTATATTGACGTTAATCTTGCCTGCCTTATAGGTAGTGCTAGTTTCTAAGTTACGCTTTATGTTATTTTGAATTCTAAATGCCACGTCTGAGCAGCTTACGCCGTAATAAACGTTAATACTAACGTCTACGTTAACGATATTGCCAACCACGTCGATTTTCACTCCTTTGCCCTGAAGAGATCCCACTCCGCTAATTTCTTGCGCGGCAAGACGAATCATAGAAAGGAGCACGTTGTTACCGTAAGTTACCCCACCGTTTGAATTGTTATTTGTCAAATTCTTCATTGCTAAAACCCCTACTTTTGGTTTATCGTAGATATTATAGCATAAGAAAACGAAAAATACAATTATTTTTATTATTCTACAGGAATAATTCTGACGTCAAAAGACGATTTGTCTGTTTCTGTAACGATAATTTCGGTAATTTGCGCCACTTGAGAATCGGTAAGCTCGCTTGCCTTAAGTATGACGTTGACGCTCTCGGTCGAATTAGTAACAACCACATCCTCAAAGCCGAGCGACTTAATGAGTCCTTCGAGCACGAGTTCAAGCTCCATATTTTGGGTAAGCTCAAGCTTTGACTGAGTTGCAGCCGCTGCTTCATCGGACGAGGACGCAGAGTTTGAGATAATTGCATCAAGATACAAAATAGTTTGCTCTCTCGTCGCAACTCTATCGCTTCGATATGTGTCAAAGAACGACGCTGCGCTCAAATTGTCGTCGCCCGAGCCGGTGTTTAACGCGTTGCCATTAAGGACGATATTAAGCACGCCAGTTACAATCAAAAGCGCAATCATACCGCACAAAACAAAAATTCTTTTCTTATTACTTAACATAGGATTATCCTCCAAAATTATTTTGTCATTTCAAATACCAATACTTTGTCTGTCGAAATATCCATCAACGTGGCTATTGCCATAATAATATCTACCTTGACCTTAGCATTACTACCTCCTTCGCAAACTATCAGTACACCCACCGCCCTAGGATAAATTTCCTTTATAACAATCGGCTCGCCCGAAGAATGCACAATTTGAGTAGTAGTTGAATTTCCGTTTACCGTAGTATTGACTGCAGTAACTATTTCTACGCCTGACGACCAATTAATAACTACCTGCGCTTTGCCTACTCCCTCCATTTGGGATACTGCCTGCTCGATTTGCATTTGCTTTGCCGAGCAGTAGTCTGCCGGAGCTATCTCAGACTTAGTTTTTTCGGTAGGAAAAAAGGACGAAAAGTATATAACTAGCAAAATAACTACTGTGATAGCGGCAATTATTATTTCTTTGTTTTTCAGCGACTTAAGCTTATTGAAAAATTTATTCATAAACAGCTATTGCTCCCTTGCTAACTCCCAAAAATTCGCTCGCTATTCTCGTTACTGCGTCATACTTATTTATATGCGAAACTTTTTCGTCCATAACCAAATTACGCAAATTTATGCTCACAAACTCAATTTTTGCTTCGCTATCAAACTGACCGCTAATGCTTACTGAAGTTTGCTTGTATCCGTGCCTGCTTAGCTCACTGACAAGAGCTTCTTCCAAAACGCAAGCCTTTTGCGTAGAAGAATATTGCACAAAATTCTCGTCAATTTGCACCTTTTTTCCGAACAAAAATCCGTCCGTATTTAGCTCTGCATTTAACAGATTGGGTAGCGGAGATACGATAATCAGTATTGTGAGCGAGGCAAAAACGCTCTTAACGAATTTGCCAATACGCCTACCGCCAAGCAGCAAATCCGCACATACGCTCAGCGCCACCACCGCCAAAATACTCATAACCCACGACAATATCATACGACCAAATTCCCCGTACAAACCAACAATAGTAGGAATATAAAATACAAAAATGCAAGACCTAAAATTATCGCAACAAGTGCGCCTACGCTTTTGCTAATTCCGCCCAAAATATTACACACTTCCTTGTGTCCGAGCGGCTCGATTATTGCCGAAACAAACTTTAGCGATAAGCTAAACACAACGATTTGCATAACGAGTGGAATTATCGTAAGCAGCATAATCACTATTCCGCTTAAGCCAACGCCGTTTTTTATAATAACGCTACCACTTATAACTAAGTTGTAACCCTCGGAGAGATATCCCCCTATTATGGGTACGTATTGACTAAGCGCGAGTTTTGTCGACCTTATGTAAATATTGTCGTAAATAGATGCTGTTATTCCTTGCACGGACAAAACTCCCAAAAATAGAAAAAACGCAGTGCTCAGCACCCACTTCATAGCTCCGGAAAAAAACTGCGCCATATTTTTTAGTTTAATTCCATCGCTTAAATTTCCTACAACGTGAAAAACTATACTTAATAAAAAGCATGGCAAAGCGAACACCGTGACCACGTTAGTTACCGTTGTCGCCAAAACGGATATAGCAGGCTGATAAACAGCTACAGACTTGCTAGAGCCTATTGCAGTCATCAGCGTAAGCAAAACGGGAAAAAAACCGTCCATTTGCTTTTTTAGCATATCAATCATGCTTTTACTTTCGGTAACTAAGCTAATAATTTGAGCGAAAACAATCACCATTACAAGCGATATACACGCAAGCTTTACTATCGCTTGAGTTGATGAAGATGCAAACCGTCCCTTTATCGAATTAAGCAAGCTAAAAATTATACAAATTGTCAATATCGACACCAAGAACGGCACTATGTTGCTTATGTTATTGCCAAAAACGTCAAATACGTACTCAAAAAAGCTGTCAGCATCTATCCCTTCTTCACCGCTAACCAAGCTTAGTAGCTTGTCCTTTATGCTCGAATGCCCAAACACCGATAGCTCTTGACTGTCTAATTCATTAAGCAGCTCGTCTATTAGAGTAGTGTCAAGGTTGTCCACTATTTGCTCTAGATCGTCTTCTTGCATTTGCTCAGCTAAGCTTTCGTAGGTCGTGACGGACAAAAATGCAACAAATATAAGCAACATCAAACTTATCTTCTTTTTCATTGTAATATCTCCGCAATTAAGTCAAACAACGACGTTATTATAGGTAATGAAACAACTAATATTATTACCTTACCAGCAATAACTATTTTTTCCGCAACCGAATTATTTCCCGTATCTTCTACTATTCCTGCCGAAAACTCGGTGATGTAACCTATTCCAACTATCTTGATTACACTTTTAAGTATGCTGCTAGATATACCGGCACGATCTATTAGATTTGTTATAGCCGAAAAAATATCCGCAAAATAGTCAAGTATCATGAGCATTATCACGCAACTGCCCGCAATACCTACAACCATACTTAAATTGCTTTTGTTTTCCTTAAGGGTAAGCGAGCAAAAGCCGGTAATTATCCCAACTGCAGCAATTTTCAATATATCCATCAATACAGTCCAAACATAGTTTGCAAAGTGCCGAAAAGCTGAGAAATCATATCAACCACCATAAGCAAAACGATTATAAGCCCTGCTAACGAAACAATGGTACTGATTTCATCCTTGTCTGCCTTTTTCAGGATTTGACATACTATTGCGGTAATTATACCTACTGCCGCAATCTTCAAAATTATTTCTATACCCATATCGCGCTCCCTTAGACAAGCAAAATTCCTATTAGCAATCCGCTAAGCAAGCCGAGCTTTGCATACATATTTCCTTGCTTATCGTTTTTTTCTTTGATTTCCACGTATTTTTGCGCAAACTCACCTTCGAACTTTTTTAATTCAGCGAGCTGTGTTTGCCCATCGCTTCTTCCCAATCTACCAAAAAACTCATTAATCTGATTTAGCTCAGCCGTTGTAAGACGATTTGCGCTTAACTTAAGCTGTCCACCCTTAAGATAACTCATATATTCGCTTACGTTTTTCTTCAAATAAGGCGAATCGATTTCTGCTTCATTTAAGATTTTTAGCATCTTGTCTGCCCTAAAGCTAATATTGCTAATTAGACAGGAACACAATTTGACTATCGAACAGTAGTAGCGCTCCTTGTCCTTGCCGATCCGAGTGAAATACATCCCTATCATTAGCCCACAAAAGGTAGATAACGCTATAATTAATGCGGTATTCATGCAAGCTTTTCACTTTTATTATCGAATACGCCTTGGATGCAACCCGGATTGCCGCTGTCCGAAAGAACAATTATTCGTTCAATAAATTCCAGTCCACCTAATCTTTGTCTATAACTAACGTTATTAGCGTGCGCTGTGGCTACTATGCTTACACCTCCAAGATACGCCTTGTATAAGCTCTCCACATCCAAATCAGACATTATTTCGTCAGCAGCTATTATATCGGGACGCATGTACCTTATTCCTTGATTAAACGCAAAATCCTTACTTGCGCCGCTTATAACGTCCGTGCTTAAGCCAACGTCAAGTGAAAGCTCTTCGCCTGCAAGCTCGTACCTTTCATCAACTACTAAGACGTTGTTACCTGCGTTAGAAAGCTGACGAATCAAATCCCTCAAAAGCGTGGTCTTGCCGCAACCTGGTGGCGAAACAATAACAGTATTAAAGCACCCTTTTGGCTTAACGACGAGGTTTATAATTTTGTCCGCGCAGCCTTTTATTTCATGCGGGAACCTTATGTTCAATGACGAAAAATTCTTTATTGTTTTTCCATCCACTACCTCTCCGCAAATACCTATTCGTATACCTCCAACAACTGTCAAATAGCCGTTTTTGATTTGATCGTTTACCGCATATATTGAGTACTCGGACGCCTTTAGTACGATTTCTTCGATTTCACTAAGCGCCACCTTAAAGCCTTGTGACGATATCCCTGTCTCCGAAAGTCGAAAGAATTTTCCACCGTAATTGACAAAAACTCCCGTTTTGCGCAAACGAATTTCGTAAACGCGACTTTTGTCAAGCTTGTCTAATGCGCGACTTATACGTATAGGTAAAATTTTTTTGATATTTTCCATACTTTAATATACTATGACGGTTTTCTCAATATGAAAGCGTAAAATTTATTTATTCTTATTCGTCAAAAACATACAAAAAAGCCCTCAGTCGCATTGTCCGACTAAGGGCTTAACTAATGTAAATTTTATTCTTCTTTTTCGAGCTTAGCAGTTTGATCAGCTATGCGGAGAGCTTCAAGCATAGAGTCGATATCCCCGTTCATAAAAGCTTCTATGCTGTATATCGTCATACCTATACGGTGATCGGTAACTCTTCCTTGCGGGAAGTTATACGTTCTTATTCTCTCGCTTCGATCTCCCGTACCTACCTGACTTTTTCTATTCTCAGCGTATTCCTTATCCGCCTTGGTTTGATACAAATCGTACAGCTTGGACTTAAGAACTCGCATAGCTTTTTCTCTGTTTTTGATCTGGCTACGCTCATCTTGGCAAGTTACGACTATACCCGTTGGCAAGTGTGTCATACGAACGGCGCTGTCCGTCTTATTAATATGTTGACCACCTGCGCCACCGCTTCGATAAGTATCAATTTTGAGATCCTTTTCGTTGATTTCTACTACGATATCCTCTACCTCGGGCAATACCGCTACCGTGACGGTAGAGGTGTGAATTCTGCCTTGCGTTTCGGTATCAGGAACGCGTTGAACTCTATGAACACCGCTTTCGTATTTCATTTTTCGGTACACACTATCGCCAAAAATTTGGAATACCGCTTCCTTAACTCCACCTAGCTCGGTAAGGTTTACGTCAACGTCCTCCACTCTCCAGCGATTTTTCTCGGCAAACATCTTATACATACGCATAAGCTCATACGCAAAAAGTGCCGCCTCGTCGCCACCCGCGCCGCCACGAATTTCTACAATTACGTTCTTTTCGTCGTTAGGATCTACAGGCAAAAGCAAGATTTTAAGCTCATTTTCGGTAGAAGCAAGCAAATCCTTCTTCTCTTCAAGCTCGATTTTTGCAAGCTCAAGCATTTCGGGATCTTTTTCTTCTTTAAGGAGCTTAAGCGCTTCATCAATATCGTTTTGCGTACGAACATAATTGTCGTACTGAACAACGATGGGCTCTATCATAGCATGTTCCTTGACGAGCTTAGTCCACTCCTTGTTGTTCGCGATAACCTCGGGATCAGAAATTGCCGAGCTAAGCGAAATGAATTTACTCTTAATGTTTTTAAGTTTATCTAAGTTCATGTTGAATTTGTCCTATAACAACTCTATCATTGCCATCAAGATCCTTTACGACCATTACGTTTTTGAATCCAAACACGTACATAAGCTGCTTAACGCTGCTCGCTTGGTCATATCCTATCTCAAGCATAAGCTTGCCTCCACTACGTAAATAGTTGGGCGCAGCCGAAATAATTTTTTTATAAAACTCAAGTCCGTCGTCACCGCCGTCTAGCGCTATTCTCGGCTCGCTACGCACCTCGGGCGAAAGCGAAACGATATCGCCTGACGGAATATACGGTGGATTAGATACGATTATGTCAAACGAACCGTACGCAAATTCTGACATTAGATCGCTCCATATGAGCGTAACGTCAGTTTGCGCTAAGTTCTTTGCCGCTACGCTAAGCGCGTCGTCAGAGATGTCGCTTGCCGTAACACGAGCTCTCGTCTTAGATGCGATTGCTAACGCAATACAGCCCGAGCCGGTGCAAAGGTCAAGAACCTCATAGTCCTTGTCACCGATAGCCTTAATTGCTTCGCTAACAAGAATCTCGGTATCCATACGCGGAATAAGAACTCTTTTATCTACGTAAACGTCGTATCCATAAAAGTTAGAGCTACTCGTTATATAGTCAAGCGGCTCGCCCGCCTTTCTGCGCAAGCAAATTTTCTTAACTTTATTGAATTCGTCCAAGCTAATCTTGTCTACTACGGCAAGCTTAGCTCTGTTGACCTTAAGCACTTCACACAAAATCCACTCCGCTTCGACAGGCTCTGCAAACGCTAACTCACGTCTAACGTATGCTTTTGCGTCCGAAACGGTAATTTCGCCAAATTTACATATAGGAGCAGTTGGGTCTTGCTCCATCTTCATAACGGTAACAAAGCTCTTAATAGCCACTTCCACCATATCGTCATCTGGATTTGCCGTGGTGAGCCCTTGTAAGGCAAGTCCCGGAGCTCTCAATATCTTAGCCAACGTATTGTTAGGCATTTTTGCAACGCCCTTAAGCACTTCGTAGCTTACGCCTGCAACAAGCGGCAAAAATACTAACTTTATCGCGATAAACACAATCGCTTCTACGACTCCGCCACCGAGCGAATCTCCAAAAACGATAACGAGCAACCAGTTTACTACCGCAAATATTAGAATTGATATAATCATTACGATAAACAAGAACGTCGTACCGCAACGGTTATGTCGAGTACTGCATTTTTGAACATTTTCTACCGTAAGAGGCATACCGCTTTCGTAGCAATTAATCGTCTTATGCTCAGCGCCGTGATACATAAACGTACGTTTGATATCCTTCATCTTAGATACTAACGCCAAATATACTACGAATATAATGATTCTTATCGCACCGGAAATAAGGCTCTTGGTCAATACGTTATCGTACACGTACTCGTTGAACGCTCTTGCCGCAAGCTCAGGCAAGACCATAAACAACGCAACCGCAAACAAAACGCCAAGAACCACCGCAAAAGTCATAGCACCGTCGCTCAATTCTTCATCTTCATCAAGCACCTTAGCCGAACGGGTAAGAGTAGATACTCCCACAGTTAGCGAAGAAACGAACGATACAATTCCCCTTATAATGGGCGCTTTGTTGTACCATCTTTGCGGTTTGAGTCTTTCAGATTCGGTTTGAATATTTCCGTCCTCGTCACGAACGGACATTGCCATTGATGACGGTCCGCGCATCATAACACCTTCCATGAGCGCCTGTCCGCCTATTGATGACACTTTATCTGACATTTATCCTCCGTACTAAAAAAGAAAAACCATACCACAAAATAGAGGTGGGTATGGTTTATTGTCTGCATACAAAAACTTACTAATTTTTCTTAACGCGCTTCTGGTTGAATTTATCAATTCTACCGCCGGTTTCTACGTGCTTCTGCTTTCCGGTATAGAACGGAAGGCACTCGCTGCAAATATCAACTTTAACAACGTCGCCCTTCTTAGTAGAACCCGATACAAACTTTGCACCACAAGCACACTCATAAACGACTTCGTGGTAATTCGGATGTATATCTTTCTTCATGGCCAATCTCCTATAATGAATTATCTAAGATATTATATTATTTATTAACGGCATTGTCAAGCAAAAGATAGCGTTTTTGCGCTAAATTTTAACGATTTTGCAGCAAAAACTTTTTATTTACTTTTTAAGAACCATGTTCTTAACGTTATTTACGTCGTCAATAGTTTTTTGTTGAGTAAGCATTTGCGCAACCTTATCTCTTGCGTACATAATGGTCGTATGATCTCTACCCCCAAAGATATTGCCTATCGTTGCAAGCGGAAGGTCTAACATCTCGGTCATTACGTAAATACAAATTTGTCTGGGCTCAACGATTTCTCTCGTTTTACGCTTACCCAAAAGCTCCTCTTTCTTTACTCCAAAGCACTTGCAGGTTGCGTCTATAATATCATCAGGAGTGATTTCGCCCTCGCTTTTTGCCGAATAGTCATTAAGCGCTTCTTTGACAAGGTCAATGGACGGCTGAGTGTTATTAAGCTGCGACAAAAGAATAACCTTGTTAAGCAACCCTTCCATCTCACGCACGTTGCTAGATATACACTCCGCCATAAACGAAAGCACTTCCATGCTAATATTGTATTTTTGGATTTGAGCCTTTTTACGCAAAATTGCTATTCTCGTTTCTAAGTCGGGCGGCTGGATATCCGCCGTAAAGCCCCACTCAAATCTCGTACGCAATCTTTCATCAATATCTGGGATTCCCTTAGGCGGACGGTCGGACGTAAATACAAGCTGCTTATTAGCGTCGTAAAGCTCGTTGAAGGTATGGAAAATTTCTTCCATTGTACCCGGCTTTCCAGAAATAAACTGAATATCGTCCACCATAAGTACGTCTACATTGCGGTATTTATCTCTAAATTTCGGGCCGTCCTTTTCTCTACCTATATACTTTACGAGCTCATTAACAAACTTCTCACTACTTACAAGCATTACCTTGGATTTCGGCTGAGAAGCTCTGATAGAATTTCCTATTGCGTGCATAAGGTGAGTTTTTCCAAGTCCCGCGCCACCATAAATAAACAGCGGATTGTACCTTGTTCCCGGTTCATCCGCAACTGCCTTTGCGGCTGCAACGGCGAGCTGATTTGACTTTCCGACAACGAAATTTTCAAAATTATATTTAAGGTTTATGCTAAGCGGCTCGGGCGCAACAAGAATAGGCTCTTCTTCTATTTTGTAAGTTTCCTCTTGGCTAGCGTACTTATCCTTTTCTTCCTTTGCGATAATATCTACGTTAGTCAAAAGCGAGCTTACCCTATTCATTGCAGCCTTAATAAGTGGCAAGTATCTTGCGTTGGTTTCGTTTTTTGCCCACTCGCTTTGCGCCATAAGAATCAATTTTCCATCTTTTACGTCAAGTGGCTCAAGTGTCTTAATCCACACGTCATAGCTCAAAATGGTGATTTCCGTTTCGAGCAACGGTAACATTTGTTCCCACACTTGCTTTGCTTCGTTTGTCATAACCCTTCTCCTTAAATTATATGGTTTATTTCTTTGGTCATAAACGCTAATAATTTGCTTATATTTTCTTCTAAATTTTTATCGTATGAATTCCTTATTAGTTCAAATATCGATACAACAGTAGACGTAACAATCGCGTCTAAAAGACTTGACTTTTCGTTGTTTTTAAGCGAGCTTTTTACCTTTAATTTTACTTCGTGGGAGATTTTGTCCAAAAAGTCGCCATATTTCGTGCCGCCGCACTTATACGCAAGAATAATAAGCTCAGTCCTACTGTGGCTTACTTCGTAGCCTACGTGCTTTAACACGCTTTCTATACTAAATTCATCTTCTTTCGCTATTCGCTTTATTACGCGCTCGTAACACGATTTAACCACTCCGTCCAAAAGCGCAATTTTGCTATCAAAATATCTGTACAAATTACCTACAGGCACTGCCGCGGCTAAAGCAATATCTTTAATACTACTACCATAAAAGCCACAGTTAAAAAAGCTCTCTTTTGCAGCTTGCAATATTCGGCTACGTACGTGCTCTTTTTTGTACTGCATTAGCCTTCTCCCTTTACTACAATAGAGTAAATTTCGGATTTTGCTACGTTGCGGTCAGCCGCCACCTTCTTGATGGCTTCTTTTTTGTCTAATCCTTGACTGATGTACGACTGATAATGATCCATAACCGAAAGCGACGAATAATCCTTTTCTTTTGCACCTTCTACAACGATAACGAACTCGCCCTTTTTGACAAAATTAAGCTCTTTGCCAAGCGTTCCTCGTACCGTTTCCTCATACATCTTAGAGATTTCTCTTACTACTGCTACCTCTCTATCTCCAAACGCTTGAAACAAGTATCCCAAATCCTTGTCAACGTTGTGTACTGAGCTATAAAA
>JAFVXL010000076.1 GCA_017501145.1 Clostridia bacterium
TCATTCATAATTCTAGTAAGACCGCTCTTAAATCCCGTTTCATGAGTACCGCCCTCGGTGGTAGGAATATTGTTTACGTACGAAAAGATGTTGTCAGTATATCCGTCCGTGTACTGAAAAGCAAGCTCCATATCTATATTGTTTTCTGTGCCCTTTATATAGATAGGCTCCTTAAAGCACGGCGTCTTTATTTCGTTAAGGTCAAGAACAAAGTCCACTATACCGCCATCGTAACGGTATTCTACCTTTATGGGCTCTTCGCTATTTCGCTCGTCTCTAAGCGTTATATGCGCGCCTTTATTCAAAAAAGCAAGCTCTTTTATTCTACGCTTAATTGTTTCGAAGCTAAAAATCACACTTTCAAAAATGCGTGCGTCTGGCTTAAAGCGTATATAAGTACCGTGCTTTTTGGTCTTTACGCCCGTGTCGAATAGCGAAAACTTAGGAACGCCGCCCTTAACCTTGTCACCCGTAACCTTGCTTTCGAATTCCATTTTGTAGGTAGTGCCGTTTTTATAAACCTCTACCTTAAGCCACTCGCTAAGCGCGTTGGTTACAGATGCGCCTACTCCGTGCAATCCGCCCGAATGCGAATAGTTTTCGTTGTCAAATTTTCCACCTGCGTGGAGCTGAGTAAATACAACCTCTACCGCGCTTACTCCAAGCTGAGGATGTATGTCTACCGGTATACCTCTACCGTTATCCTCCACTGAAACAGAGCCGTCGCTGTATAAAACTATATCTATTTTGCTACCAAATCCGTTTGTAACCTCGTCCATAGAGTTGTCAACTATTTCCCACAATATATGATGAAGCCCCTTTACGCCCGTGGTACCAATATACATACCCGGCCTAAGTCTTACTGCATCAAGTCCTTCGAGAACCTTTATATCTTTTGCCCCATAAGTCGTTGCCATATAAATCCTCCTTTTGTATTATAACCCTTCGTTTTTGCAATATAATTTGTAATTTTCCGTTTCCCGTACGCTATCTAACGCACCGCCGCTTTCTATCAAATACCGCATGACGTCAGCAGGCAGCTCATTTCTTTGTCTTGCCGCAAGATCAAAAAATTGCCGCCTCGTCGATTCGGACATTTCGCGCTTAAGCTGCAAAATTTTGAGCATTTTGAATTGAACCTCGGGCGTGGGTGGACGGCAAGCGCCCGTTTCTACGTCGTTAAGATACGCTTTGGACACACCCAAAGACTGACGGAACTCCTCGAATCCCATCCCACTCTCTTTGCGTAGCTCGTACAAAAAGCCACCGAAATTGTTTTTGTCGTGATTTCTTTTACTCATAATATTACTAAGTCAGTAAACTGACTACCTTACTATTATACTACACAAAAAGTTTTTTGTCAATTAAATCAATATAATTAACAAAAATATTATTGTTTTATTTTTGTATATGTGTTATAATTTGAGCATGGACGAAACGCAAGAAAAAGAACCCCTCCAGCAAAAAAAGGGCGTCAAAGACCTAACGCTAGGCAAGCCGCACATAGCGATTATCTCGTTTGCTTTGCCGATTTTTCTTAGCCAACTTTTTCAACAGCTGTACTCTACTGCGGACGCTTTTATTGTAGGACAGTTTTTGGGGACTCAGTCGCTTGGCGCTGTCAGCTCGTCGGGCAACCTTATATTTTTGCTAGTAAGCTTTTTTAACGGTACGGCAATGGGCGCGGGCGTAGTTATCGCGCGATATATTGGCGCAAAAAACGAAGAAAACGTCAAAAAGGCTATACATACCAACCTTGCGTTTGGATTAGTTTGCGGTGTGTTGCTTACAATCGTAGGCGTAATATTTACCCCCACCTTTTTGAGGTGGATGAACACCGACGAAAACCTTATGAGCGAAGCGGTAGAATACTTTAGGTATTATTTCCTTGGCTCGCTTTCTACCGTTTTGTATAACATTTGTCGCAGCATAATGAACGCCGTGGGCAACAGCAAACGCCCGTTATATTACCTAATATTTTCGTCCGTACTCAATGTCTTGCTTGACCTACTGTTTATCGGCGTATTTAGATGGGGAGTTTGGTCGGCGGCAATCGCAACGGTAATATCCCAAACGGCAAGCGTGGTAATGTGCTTTAATTACTTACTCAAAAAAGGCAATATCTTCTCCGTCGAACTTAAGCAAATCAAGTTTGACGGCAAAATGCTCAAGGAGATTATTCGCATAGGATTGCCTTCTGGTGTGCAAAACTCGGTTATTGCACTTGCAAACGTAATAGTGCAGTCGCAAATAAATTCCTTTGGCGAATACGCAACGACAGCGTACGGCGTGTATAGCAAAATCGAGGGCTTTGCCTTTATGCCCATAATGAGCTTTTCGCTGGCGCTTACCACCTTTATAGGACAAAATCTTGGTGCAAAGCAGTACGACCGAGCAAAGAAAGGCGCGCGATTTGGAATAATCACGGGCGTTATTACTGCCGAAATTATCGCCGTTGCTCTATACTTTGCTGCGCCATATCTTATACAACTATTCGATAGCGAAAAGACTCCCGAGGTTATTGAGCTTGGCGTTAGACAAATTCATACGACATCGCTGTTCTATTTCTTACTCGCCTACTCGCATTGTATCGCAGGTATTTGCCGTGGTGCAGGAAGAGCAATAGTTCCTATGATAATAATGCTAAGCGTGTGGTGCGTGCTACGCGTTATATACATATATATCATAATGCAACTGACTACCGATATTATCTATATCTACTGGGCGTACCCACTAACGTGGGCAATAAGCTCAATAATCTACTTTATCTATTACGTCAGCGCCGACTGGGTACACGCATTTGAAAAACAAAAAGAGCGCAAGCTAAAGCCGCAAAAATAGACCAAGCCGTTTTTGATAAAAAACGGCTTTTTTAATAGAACGAATATTTATCAGTCTCCGAAATAAAATATTTATATAAATGGAGCTGCTATGAAAAAAATTATCTTATCCGGTGGCGGCACGGCAGGACACGTAATTCCTAACCTCGCCCTTTTGCCATACCTAAGTGGCTGTGAAATTCATTATATAGGCGGTAACGGCATAGAAAAAGAGCTTGTCGAGGCAAACAAAAACGTAACATATCATCAAATTCCGTGCGTAAAATACGTTCGTGGAAGTCTACTAAAAAACTTGACAGTTCCCTTTAAGCTACTAAGCTCTATTCATGCCGCAAAAAAGCTTTTGCGCGCGATTGCGCCCGACGTAATTTTTTGCAAGGGTGGCTACGTAAGCTTGCCTGTTGCGCTCGCCGCAAAAAACGTTCCGCTCATAACTCACGAAAGTGATTTTAGCCTGGGACTAACCAACAAGCTAATAAAGAACAAATGTCGCTACGTATGCGCGTCTTTTCCAAACACCGCGCAAAATCTAAAAAACGGTGTTTTTACGGGCGCGATTTTGCGCAGAGAAATTTATCTTGGCGTAAGAACGGCTACTCACCCCACCCTGCTTATTATGGGCGGAAGCCTTGGCAGCAAGGCTATAAGCGACTGCGTAACGTCTTGTATTAGCGAGTTGACAAATCGTTACGACGTTGTCCATATTGTAGGCAAGGGCAAGCTGACGGGCATTACGGCAGACGGCTACACAGAAATCGAATTTTGCTCAGATATGCCGTCAGCTTACGCAAACGCCGACCTTATTATTTCACGCGGAGGCGCAAACGCGCTATTCGAGATAGCTGCGCTACGCAAAAAAGCGTTAATAATCCCTTTGCCAAAAGGCGCGTCGCGTGGCGATCAAGTGGAAAACGCCGAATTTTTTGCAAATAAAAATTTGATAAAGCACCTTCCGCAAAGCAAGCTTAACCCCCATACGCTCATTAGCGAGCTTGAGTCGCTCGAATCATTTACTCCAAGCTACTTTAACGTAGACGGCACAAAAAAGGTTGCTAAGCTTATTCTAAGCTCTTAGACTCGCATATAAAAGCCAAAAACCGACCTAATGCGTAACTATAAGCCACGACTTATGCGTTATAATTAGCAAAACGCATTAAGGAGAATTTATGCACGAGCCAAAAATTCAGCTTCGAATTATCGCCGCGCTTTTAGTCGCGGTAATCGCTTTGGGGGTAGGCTTATTTTTCTACGATCCTATTAACTCATCCTCGCAAGCAAACGGCAACTTAAATCAGCCCACAATACCAGCTCATCAAAAAATTCGTGACGGTGTAATTAGTCTTGACCCTGCCCTTGACTTTACTCAAACGTTTGGCGGCAGTATGAGCGAAGACGTTGTAGATATATTCTTTATTAACGACAGCTTATACATATTTGGCAACACTACGTCGTCCGACTTAGACTTTGATAACAGCGGCGCATATCTTGCTATAATTGGCAAAATGGGCAACACGCTTGGATTTTTCTCATATTACGGTACTCTCGTCGCTGTCACACTGTATAGCGGCGGCTTCGTTATGGCGCTAAATAGAGACGGTTGTCCTATCGCTTACGCAATAGACCTTAGCGGCAGTGAAATTAAGTCGCTCGCCCTGCCGTGCGTAAGAAAGGAATCTGCTCTCGACATAAAGTACATTAGTGGCGGATATTTGTTCGTTACTGCGCTAAGTCAAGAAATCACTACGGTTACAAGACTAAAATTAACTATGCTAACTAGCGAGCTTGAATTTAGCGGCTCGGTGGTAACTGACGAAGTTTATTCTCTACAATACGTAGATACGCTTGACGTCATGGGCGAGTATTACTTGGTCGCAAACGCCCTATCCGACCTTAGAAATATGCTTTGCGTAGGCGAGTGGAGTAATCTCGCCTTTTATCCCAAGGAGTTTTCGTATACCGTTGCAGACTTTTGGATAACGGACAAAATTTATTATCTTGCTACAACCCATGACAAAACCGTCCTTATAAGCCAAGACGGTGGTGTTGTAGAGCTATGCGGCTTATCTAAGCAAGCTGCAATATCAGGGCAAGGCGACTACTTGTACGTAAGCGCCGACGAGCAGCTTTTTTGTCTAAGCGGCCAAACGTTGTTGTTTTGTGCGCAGTATGGCAAAACTGAGCTCTTGCCTTACGGCGACGCATTATACACCGTATCTGCCTTAAATTCGCGTGTTTGCGTGCGCGCATTTCGCAATGGTAGCAAAACGTACGAAAACTCATTTAGCTACTCAATATCAAGTCCAAGGCTGTATATTTGTCAAGCAGGCATGTACGTTGTGGGCTATACGCTTGACGACTACGGTCAAACCGACGTAACGCTAATCAAAATAAGCAGCCATTAGCTATGTAATCAAAATTGATTTACGTAGTCAAAATTATTGCAATTTTTTATACAAAAAAACGCGCTACCCCTTCGTCAAAATGCGAATTAATAGCGCGTTATTTTTTTGTTTATAAAATAGCCAAAAAGTAATCGTAAATAGTCTGCGGGCTTTCCTTAACGCCCCTTCCTATCCACCACCTTATCGTTTCTACAAGCGTTGTGACTATATGGTTATACCAGTAGTCGTCAGGGACGATGCTCGGCTTTTTGCCTTCAAACACCGAGCTTTGTTTATAAATCAAGGCAGACAAGCTCTCCTTAAAATATCCCAAAAACAGCTCGTTGTTTTCGCAAGCCAGCAAATCTAAAATATTGTTATCGTTTTTTTGTAAATGCTGCAAAAGGTGCAATATTACGGATGACGGAGCTTGGCACTCAAAGATATGCCTATGCTTTTCGCCCCCTTCATCTATCGAATCGAATATATGGCAAAACAGCTCCTCGCACATTTCCTTGAGCAAAAAATCTTTGGTCTCAAAATGCGCGTAAAAGGTCGCTCTTCCTATATCCGCTCTCTCGATAATTTCGTTAACCGTGATTTGATTGTAATGCTTTTTTGAGAGCAACCCTATAAACGCCTTAAATATCGTTTCTCTCGTTCTTCTCTGTCTTCTATCCATATTTTCTCCCATACAATTTTTCTTTTATGTTCGGTATCGAACACTCTTAACAACGTATATGGCAAATTGTATTGACACATATAAAACAAAAAAATATAATATTACTGAATACTGAGTTCGATAACTCGTATATTTTAACACACCAAAGAGCTTTTGTCAATATGGAGAACGCATGAAAACCGAGAAGAATATTTTATTTGCATTTTTGCTCAACCTTGCCTTTTCGATATTCGAATTCGTAGGCGGAATTTTTACAGGTAGCGTTGCGATTTTGTCAGATTCTATTCACGATATTGGAGATGCTTTTAGCATAGGCGTTTCATTTTTCCTTGAGAAAAAATCAAAAAAACAGCCTGACGCAAAGCACACGTATGGATACGCAAGGTATTCGGTCATTGGTAGCGTAATTACCACCTTGGTTTTGCTCGTAGGCTCGGTTATAGTCACATACAATGCAGTTATTAGAATTATAAATCCTAGTGATATTAACTATGACGGTATGATAATATTTGCCGTTGTTGGTGTTTGCGTCAACTTCTTTGCCGCTCTATTGACTCGTGAGGGCGATTCGCTCAATCAAAAAGCGGTTAATCTGCATATGCTCGAAGACGTATTAGGCTGGATTATCGTCCTTATTGGCGCAATCGTTATGAGATTTACCGATTTTGCTATTTTAGACCCTATTATGTCCATAGGACTTGCAATATTTATCTTTGTCAATGCGTTTAGAAATCTAAAGGAAGCAACCGACCTATTCCTCGAAAAAACTCCCCGTGATGTTGACGTAAACGAGCTAAAGGAGCAAATTAACAGTATCGAAGGCGTAATTGACACGCATCATATTCACGTATGGAGCATGGACGGCATAAGCAATTACGCAACCATGCATATCGTAACTAACGAAAACCCTCAATCACTAAAGCAAAAGGTTCGCGCCAAGCTACTTCAATACGGTATTTGTCACGTTACGCTTGAGCTTGAATCAGAAGAAGACCGTTGTCACGAGGATCATTGTCACGTAGAATTTGCTTCCCACGGCCACCATCATCACCATCATCACGGTCACAAGCATAAGCATAAACACGAGCACAATCACAACCACGAACATAACCACGAGCACGAGCATAAATAAATGCTTAACAAAAAAAGAGATTGGCTACAAAGTCCAATCTCTTTTTTTGTTAAAATCTATTGTGGCGAAAAATTATTGCTTATCGCAATACACACAGCGGTACACTCCGTCCTCACTTTTTTTATAAACGTGGTCAAGCTCTTGCTCAACGGCAGAAATGCACTTAGGGTTAGAGCACTTATATTCGTTAACTACGCCTTTTATGGGCTCAACGGGCTGTCCATCGCTATGTGAAAGCAAGTACATAATAAGCGCCATACGGATAAACTTGCCGTTTAATGCTTGTCTAAAGTAGCAAGCACGCTCGTCCGCATCCACCTTGACGCTGATTTCGTTAACTCTCGGCAATGGATGCAAAATTCTCATATCTTTTTTTGCCGGAACGAGCTTTTCGGGAGTAAGGATATAGCTGTCCTTAAGACGCTCGTACTCGTCCTTGTCCGCAAAACGCTCACGTTGAATTCTCGTCATATACAAGATATCAAACTTGTCTATATGCTCACTCAAATCGCTAGTTTCGATAAACTCCGCCTTACCCTTAGCGTCATTTTTTACATAAGCAGGAACCTTAAGCTCGTCGGGCGAAACAAGAATAAACTTGTTACCCTCGTATCTAGACATAGCCGCGATAAGAGAATGCACAGTTCTACCGTACTTTAAGTCGCCTACTATACCTATCGTAAGTCCGCTAAGCGTTCCTTTTTCGCGATATATGGTCAACAAGTCGGTAAGCGTTTGAGTAGGATGATGGTGTCCGCCGTCACCCGCATTTATTACGGGTATAGTCGCATTGAGCGACGCTACGTACGGCGCGCCCTCTACGGGAGAGCGCATAGCTATAATATCAGCGTAGCAGCTTATAATCTTAGCCGTATCCGCTATGCTTTCGCCCTTAGCGGCTGACGAGCTATTAGCTTCTGAAAAGCCTATTACGCTACCGCCAAGCTCTAACATTGCAGCCTCAAAGCTAAGACGTGTTCTGGTGCTAGGCTCAAAAAACAATGTTGCAAGCTTTTTGCCACGGCATTGCGATGCATACTTTTGCGGATTTTGCGCGATATCAACACCTACCTTGATAAGCTCGTCAAGCTCAGAAACGGAAAAATCAAGAATGTCAATAAGATTTCTCATAATTACTTAATCCAGCTTTCGTCCGAGGGATTATTGCGGAACGCAATAAGTCTTTGCTTGTCTTCTGCCTTAATATATCCTTCTTCTGCCGCCGTTTCTACAACTGCATCAAAATCGGTAAGAGAATAGTTGATTACGTTAGCCGCCTTGAACTTATCAAGTCCCTTTTGCATACCGTATGTAAATATGCTTACGATACCAAGAACAATTGCGCCTTCTTCACGGAGCGCCTCTACTACTTCGATTGCACTTCCGCCCGTCGAAATAAGGTCTTCTACAACTACTACCTTTTGTCCCTTCTCGAGCTTACCTTCTACACGGTTTTGTCTGCCATGGTCCTTTGCGCCGCTGCGAACGTAACCCATCGGCATATTCAAGATATGTCCTGTTATAGCCGCGTGAGCAATACCTGCGGTAGAAGTACCCATAAGCACCTCGGCCTCGGGGAAATGAGTCTTTACAAGCTCAGCAAGGCCGTTTTCGATATCGTCTCTTACTGCAGGAGCGGTAAGGGTAAGACGGTTGTCGCAGTAAATGGGACTCTTTATTCCACTAGCCCAAGTAAACGGATCTTCCGGTCTTAAAAATACAGCCTTGATAGACAACAAATCTTTGGCAATTCTCTTCTTCATATCTATTTTCTCCTTAAATGATTTTTTGTTTTTAGCCTACAAATTCAGCCACACATCTTTCGTATGCAGCTACGGGATCTTCTGCGGCGGTTATAGGTCTACCCACTACGATATAGTCAGAGCCAAGCTCCTTAGCCATTTGAGGCGTGGTTACACGCTTTTGGTCGCCCACGTCTCCACCTGCAAATCTAATACCCGGAGTTACTGTTACGAACTTGTCTGAGCATACCCCGTGCACCTTGCCTGCCTCAAGTGGCGAACAAACAACGCCGTCGAGTCCTGCGTCCATAGCGTTCCTTGCATAATGCATTACTACCTTGTCAAGCGGCTCGCCTATAAGCAAGTCGTCGTGCATGGTTTGCTCGTCGGTGGACGTAAGCTGTGTAACCGCAATAAGAAGCGGTCTTGTTCCGTCAGGACGGGTAAGTCCTTCGATAGCCGCGCTCATCATACGCTTAGTGCCTGCCGCATGAACGTTGCACATATCCACGCCAAGCTCAGACAAAACTGTCATAGCCTTTTTGACGGTGTTGGGAATATCGTGGAGCTTAAGGTCAAGGAAAATCTTGTGTCCACGTTCTTTTATCGCCTTAACAATACTAGGTCCTGCAGCATAATAAAGCTCCATACCGATTTTCACAAACGGCTTTTTGCCCTTGAATTTATCCAAAAAGTCAAGTGTTTTTTGCGCGCTGTCAAAGTCGCACGCGATAATTACGTCTTTACCCATTATACACACACTCCTATAATTTCTTTTAGTGAATTTATTTTATATTTAGCCATAGTAGGCTCAAGGTCGTTTATTATGTCCCTACAAGCAAAGGGATTTATAAGATTTGCCGCGCCCACCTCTACTGCGGTTGCGCCTGCCATCATCATTTCGATTACGTCCTCTGCTGACGAAACGCCGCCCATACCCACAACGGGAATTTTTACCTTGGACGCTACGTCATTGACCATCCTTACGGCTACGGGGAATATTGCCGCGCCCGAAAAGCCACCCTTACGATTTGCGATAACCGGCTTTTTAGTCTTGAGGTTTATGCGCATACCAAGCAAGGTGTTGATAAGACTAATTCCGTCTGCGCCCTCGCCCTCACACGCGCTAGCTATACTTGCTATGTCGGTTACGTTAGGCGAAAGCTTGATAATTACCGGCTTTTGAGTTACCTTTTTAACCGCTCTGGTTACTTCTGCCGCCGACGAAGCCGACGTTCCAAAGCTCATACCGCCACCGTGTACATTAGGGCAGCTGATATTAACCTCAAGCCAACCTACTTGGTCGCATTTATCGAGCAACTTTGCAGTACTAACGTATTCGTCAAGCGAAAAGCCGCTGATGTTAGCCATAACCTTTTTGTTAAAGCATTTGCTAAGCTTAGGCAATTCCTCACTTATAACCTTTTGCACACCGGGGTTTTGCAATCCTACCGAATTTATCATACCCGCGGTACACTCTGCAATACGCGGAGTGGGATTGCCAAATCTCGGCTCTAAGGTAGTCCCCTTAAACGAAAACGTTCCCAAAATATTTATATCGTAAAGCTCTGCAAACTCATAACCAAACCCAAACGTTCCGCTTGCCGGAATAATCGGGTTGTCAAGCTCTATGCCGCATAAGGTTACTTTTGTGTCTGCCATAAAATTTCCTCCTTATAAAGCACGGGGCCGTCCTTACAAATTCTTTTGTAGCCGGTAATAGTTTTGCAGCTGCAACCCATGCAAGCTCCAAAGCCACAGCCCATACGCTCCTCAAAGCTGAACTGTCCGCCTGTAACGCATTTTTCGTGCACCGACCTAAGCATCGACTCAGGACCGCAAATATAAATGTACGAGTAGTCTATATCCATATAGCTGGTTACTCTACCCTTAACGCCCATTGAGCCGTCCGAAGTAGCGACTATAACGTTTGCGCCAAGCGCCTTAAATTCGTCTATATAAAAGGCGTCGCTACCATGGCTAAAGCCCACCAAAACGGTTACCTGCTTGCCTTGCGCTATAAGCACCTTTGCAAGATTATAAAGGGGAGGCACACCTACGCCACCGCCTATAAGAAGCGGTCTATCGCCCGAAAAGCTCGTATCGTATCCGTTGCCAAGTCCCGTCAAAACGTCAAGCTTTTGACCAACTTGCATTTTGCTCATTTTTTCCGTTCCTTTGCCTACTATCTTGTAGATAATAGTAATATCTTCGTCACAATAGTCACAAACGGAAATCGGTCTACGCAAAAACAGTCCGTCGATAAGGATGTTGATAAACTGTCCGGGCCTAGTGATTGCGGACGTGTCGCCGCTTAGCTTCATACGCATTACGCTGCTTGTAAGCGGAACATTTTCGGTTATGGTAAAAATGGATTGATTCATGTTTGCCCCTTAAGCGTCGATAGGCGAAATACACAAGGTCGTTTCTTCTAATACGTCCAAGAGTGTATTAACGGTATCAAGCGAAGTAAAAATCGTTACGTTATTTTCGATTGCGTAGCATCTGATCTTATATCCGTCGCTCTCGCCTACCGAATCTACGTCACGAGTGTTGATTACGTACGCAATATATCCTGCGCGGATAGCGTCGTGAATTTCGTTGCTTTCGCCAAGCTTATGCAACACGTGCGTGCGTATACCGTTTTCCTTCAAGAACTTTGCAGTTCCTTCGGTTGCTTCGATGTTAAATCCAAGATTGTAGAATCTGCGAATAAGTGGCAACGCTTCTTCTTTGTCCTTGTCTGCAATAGTCGCAAAAACCGTGCCGTAATTTTGAAGCTTCATACCCGACGCCTGCAATCCCTTGAAAAGCGCGCGATAAAGCTTATCGTCGTAGCCGATTGCTTCGCCAGTAGACTTCATTTCGGGCGAAAGGTACGCGTCAAGACCTCTTATTTTATTAAACGAGAACACAGGAACCTTTACATACCATCTTTTCTTTTCGGGCGGATAAATATCAAATATTCCCTGCTCTTTGAGCGACTTACCAAGAATAACCTCAGTAGCAATATCAGCAAGCGAATAGCCGGTCGCCTTAGAAAGGAAGGGCACGGTACGCGACGAACGCGGATTAACCTCGATAATATAAACCTCTTCTTTTTCGTCTACAATAAACTGTATGTTGAACAAGCCTATAATACCTATGCCAAGACCGAGCTTCTTTGTATACTGAAGAATTGTTCCCTTAACCTTGTTAGATATACTAAAGGCGGGATATACGCTTATGGAGTCACCCGAGTGAATACCAGTACGCTCTACAAGCTCCATAATACCGGGAACAAACACGTCCCTACCGTCGCAAATAGCGTCTACCTCAACCTCCTTGCCGCTTATATACTTATCTACAAGCACCGGCTTATCCTCGTCGATTTCTACCGCCGATTTAAGATATCTTCTAAGCTGCTCCTCGTTAGCTACGATTTGCATAGCTCTACCTCCAAGCACGAAGCTCGGACGAACGAGAACGGGATATCCTATGCTGTTAGCTGTCTTTATTCCGTCTTCGATATTAGTAACGGCAGCTCCTCTCGGGCGGGGAATATTAAGCTCGTTAAGTACCTTTTCGAAGCTATCGCGGTTTTCTGCCTTTTCGATAGCGGTGCAATCTGTACCGATAATCTTAACACCGCGTTTCATAAGCGGCGTAGCAAGGTTGATTGCAGTTTGTCCACCAAGCGATGCAATTACGCCATCGGGCTGCTCAAAATGGATGATATTCATAACGTCTTCGACAGTAAGCGGCTCAAAATAAAGCTTGTCGCTCGTAGTATAGTCTGTCGAAACAGTTTCGGGGTTATTGTTTATGATGATTGCCTCATATCCCGAATTTTTGATTGTATTTACAGTATGCACGGTCGAATAGTCAAACTCTATACCTTGTCCTATACGAATAGGTCCGGAGCCAAGCACGATTATCTTCTTTTTGTCTGTCTTTCTCGACTCGTTCTCGCCTGTGTACGACGAATAAAGATACGGTATGTACGTTCCGGTATGCATGGTATCTACCATACGGAATACGGGATAAACACCATTTTGCTTGCGCATTTCATAAATATCATCTTCGGTTTTATTCCAAAGCTTTGCAATAAACTTATCGCTAAAGCCCATCTTCTTAGCCTTGATAAGCTCTTGCAAGTCTCCCTTGTTGTCCTTGAGCGCGAATTCTTCGTCAACGATATTCTTAATCGCATTCAAGAAGTACGGAGTGATCGCAGTCACCTTGAAGATAGTATCAATATCAACGCCCTTTCTTATAAGCTGAGCTATTGCGAAGATATTGTCGTCCTTGAACTGCTTAATGTAATCAAGCATTTGATCTACGGACATATTGTCAAACTTGCCAAGATGGAAGTGACAAACGCCTATTTCAAGCGAACGCACCGACTTGAGCATACATTCTTCTAAGTTAGAGCCTATACCCATTACTTCGCCGGTAGCCTTCATTTGAGTTCCAAGCAAGTTGGATGCCATTGTAAATTTGTCAAAGGGGAATCTGGGGAACTTAGCAATTACGTAATCCAATCTCGGCTCGATTGCCGCGTTGCCTCCTCCTACCAAAATTTCGTCAAGAGTCATGCCAACCGCTACCTTTGCAGTTACACGCGCTATGGGGTATCCGCTTGCCTTAGATGCAAGAGCAGACGAGCGCGAAACTCTGGGGTTTACTTCGATAAGATAATATTCGCTAGTGTTGGGGTTGAGCGCAAACTGAACGTTACATCCACCCGAAATCTTGAGCGCCTTGATAAGCTTGAGAGCGCTGTCGTTGAGCATCTTGAGATCGTGGTCGTTAAGCGTCATAATGGGAGCTACTACTATTGAGTCACCTGTATGCACGCCTACGGGATCTATGTTTTCCATACCGCAAATGGTGATTGCCTTGTCGGTAGAGTCGCGCATTACTTCAAATTCAATTTCCTTATATCCCTTAACGCTCTTTTCGATCAATACCTGATGAACGGGAGAAAGCTTAAACGCGTTGATACCAACTTCGATAAGCTGCTCCTCGTTGTCCGCAAAGCCGCCGCCCGTGCCGCCAAGCGTGAACGCAGGTCTTAATACTACGGGATATCCTATTCGCTTAGCCGCCTCTTTTGCTTCTTCAAGGCTGTACGTAATCTCCGAAGGAATAACCGGTTCGCCTATCGACTGGCAAAGCTCCTTAAACAACTCTCTGTCTTCGGCGCGCTCAATGCTTTCGCTGCTAGTGCCAAGCACCTCTACTCTGCACTCTGCCAAAATACCTTTCTTCTCAAGCTGCATAGTAAGGTTAAGTCCCGTTTGACCGCCTATGCCAGGAAGTATAGCGTCAGGACGCTCGTATCTCAAAATCTTTGCGATATATTCAAGCGTAAGCGGCTCCATATAAATCTTATCGGCGATAGTCGTATCCGTCATTATCGTAGCGGGATTGGAGTTTACAAGTACCACTTGGTATCCTTCTTCCTTAAGCGCAAGACAAGCCTGAGTTCCAGCATAATCGAACTCCGCTGCTTGACCTATTACGATAGGTCCCGAACCTATAATCAAAATCTTTTTGATGTCCTTTCTCTTTGCCATAAAATTTATCTCCTTGTATCCGTAAAATTTCTTAAGTTATCTATTCTTTGTACGCAACTTTTTCGTCAGCTATAGTCAGCTTGTTTACACCGTACAGCTCCATACCGCTAAGAGGCGTTGCTCTGCCCTTGGTCAAAAACTTGTCCGGCGTAACGATAAATTGTTCGTTAAGATCCCATACGCAAAAATCATTTCTAAGCTTTATTCCAAATCTCTCTCTCGGATTGTGCGACATAAGCTCCATAAGTCTATTGAGCGTAATTACGCCCTTTCTTACAAGATGCGTATACAAAAGCGGAAAGGCTGTTTCTAAGCCCACTATACCAAATGCGCTTCCGCTAAGCCCTCTTGCCTTTCTTCTTGAGAGTGAGGGGCGTGATCGGTCGCTATCATATCTATCGTTCCGTCTACTACGCCTTGCACAAGCGCTTCTAAGTCTTGTCTTGCTCGCAGCGGCGGATTCATCTTAAATCTACCTTCTTCCTTTAAGTCGCTATCGGTGAGAACAAGGTAATGGGGCGCCGTTTCACAAGTAACGTCTACTCCGCTTTTTTTGGCGTCGCGTATAAGCTGCACACTTTCCTTAGTAGAGATGTGACAAACGTGATACTTGCACCCCGTTTGCTCTGCAAGCTTTAGGTCGCGTTCTATTTGCTTATATTCGCTTGCTGAGCATATGCCCTTATGACCGTGCGCTTTTGCGTACTCTCCGTCGTGAATATATCCGCCAAACAAAAGCGAATTGTCTTCACAATGGGCGGCAATAATCTTGTTTAGCGATTTTGCCTTTTCCATAGCGGCGCGCATCATCCCTTGGTCTTGCACGCCCTTGCCATCATCCGAAAAAGCTATCGCTCCATTGAGCTTGTCCATATCCACAAGCTCCTTTCCAAGCTGTCCTACCGTAATGGACGCGTACGGAAAAACCGAAATGCACGCGTCACGCTCTATTATATCTTGCTGAATTTTTAGATTTTGCAAGCAGTCCGGCACAGGGTTTAGATTAGGCATAGTGCAAACAGCGGTATATCCGCCGCGCGCAGCCGCCTTACTTCCCGATAAGATAGTTTCTTTATAAGAAAAACCCGGCTCGCGAAAATGCACGTGCACGTCGCAAAAACCGGGTAAAATAGTCAAATTGGATAAGTTGCCGAGCAAATCAGCCGCTACATCTACAAACGTCTTATTAATGGGTTTGATCTTCTTATCCATATCCTCTCCAAAAAAATCCCGCCACAAATACTGCAACGGGAAAAGGTTACGAAAAATAATGCGGACGTATGGTCCACCCATTAAACGTAATCTTGACGACGTCGCTGCATCGGCTTAAAGATTATTGTCGTAATTATACTCCCGATGCTCAATTTTGTCAAGCGATTAAAAGGTTCGTCAAAAATTTTTTGGTCATTATACCAAAAAACCTTTTTGCTTAAGCTGGTCAATTACCTCATCGGCAACCTGCTCTATCGTCTTGCCGTCCGTGCTTACGGTAATATCAGCCGCTTTAGCATAAGCCTGCTCGCGTTCGCTCATCATTTGCGCTATTTTTGCGGGGCTATTGTCCCTTAAAAGCGGACGAGCAAAGTCATCCTTTGTTCTACGATAAATTTCTTCCGGCCCAGCGGTAAGTCGCACCTTGATAAAATCTTTTATAAGCTCCATATTGCGCTCAAACAACGGTACACCGCCGCCGCAGCTAATAACAAAATTTGGTTGCCATACTATACTGCAAATCGTATCGTATTCGTAGTCGCGAAAGGTCTTTTCGCCAAGCTGCAAAAATGCTACCGAAATAGGCATACCCATCTTAGCTACTATGCAATCGTCTATATCCAAAAAATTCATCATAAGCTTTTCGGCAACAAGCCTGCTCGTAACGGTTTTTCCCGTGCCCATCATACCTATAAATGCGATACTTTTCATTTTATTCTCCTTTTGATAACATCTATTGCCGCCTTGTATCCGTCTATTCCAAGTCCGGTTATTACCCCGTCGCATTTTGAGCCGGTTACCGAAAAGTGTCTATACGGCTCGCGTGAATATATATTAGTGAGATGAACCTCAATTTTTAGCGCGGTAGACATAGCAAGCGCGTCAGCAATAGCTACGCTAGTATGCGAATAACCGCCTGCGTTTATGATTATTGCATCGGCGTCGCACGACTGCACGGCTTCTATTATTTCGCCTTCCATATTTGACGTAAAGAACTCAAGCTCAGCTGCTCCTGCATACGCGGTAAGCTGATTTTTTAGCTCGTCAAGCGTAAAATCGCCATAAATCTTTTCTCTTTGACCGAGCTTGTTAAGATTTGCGCCCGATATAACTAAAATTCTCATAAAATCTCCCTTATCTTAGAGTATAAAACTTTTATGTCGCCGTTGTCAAACTGTTTGCCAGTAAAAATCTCATACGAATAAATTGCTTGCGCTATAAGCATACCTAATCCGTTTGCGTTTTTGCAATCCAACTTTAGCGTTTCTCCCGCATAACGAAGATCATAGCAAAATTGCACCTTGGGGATATTAGGCATAAACGATTGAGTCACACAGCTTACTACGCCGTTTGGCTCAAACGAGCTATCGTACAGTCTTACTCCACTCTCTAACGCAAACGCTTGTGCCTTTTGGATATTTCTACCCGTTACTGCAACGGACGCGCCGCTTTTTTTTTAGCGCGCTAACTATTGCTCTTGCCGCGCCGCCATACCCAAGAACCAACACGTTAGACCTTGATGCACTGCTAAAATTGCGTTCTAAATCAAACAAAAATCCGTCGCCGTCCGTGCTGTAGCCTGTCATATCTAAGGTGGTAACCGTATTAACGCTACCGCTATCACTTTTGTCTGAATTAAGATATTTTATTATTTCGGTCTTAAACGGCTTAGTCACGTTAAATCCGTCACAATTTTTAGCCAAATCCTTTATACGAAACAGCTCGTCGCTTTTTATATCCATTATGGAGTACTGCGCGTTATCTCCAAAAATTCGAAACAGCTCACCAAAAATTTTAGGCGAAAGCGAATACCCTATATTGCTACCCAAAACGTAATATTTTTTCATAAAAACAACTCCCAAAAAGACGGGTAGCTTATTTCTACGCAGTCCTCGTCGTCTATAACTCCGCCGCTAACGCTAAGCGCACAAGCTACTGCCATACTCATTGCTATACGGTGGTCGCCTTTTGTCACGACGTTACCGCCTCTAATAACTCCGCCTCTAATCTTAAAGCCGTCCTTAAGCTCCGTTATGTCTACACCCATATTGCGCAAATTAATTACCGTTTGCTTGATACGGTCGCACTCTTTGTTTCTTAAAGCCGCGGCGTCAGTAATTACACTTTCACCTTCTATCGAACTAGCCAAAACGGCAAGCAAGGGCAGTTCGTCAATCAATGCCGTAGACAAGCTACCACTAATACTAAACGGCTTAAGCGTAGATTTGTTTACCGTAAGGTCCATAGCGTTGCCCTTAAAGTCAATAGCTATATCTCCGCCTATACTAATCAAAAAATCTATAAGCTCGCGCCTTGCCTTGCCCACGTTTTTGACAAAGCAATATCCTTTTTTTAACGCCAAAGCAATAGGATACGCCGCCGAAGAAACATCTCCGGGAACGGTAATTTCGGTTGCCGTTAGCTTAGACGGTCGCAAATTTATTACACCGTTATAGGTTTTTATGTCCGCGCCAAAATCCTTGAGCATATCTTCGGTATGCGGTCTTGTCTTTATTGTTTCTCTTACCGTCGTTTCGCCGTTTGCACTAAGCCCAGCCAAAAGCACCGCGCTTTTTATTTGCGCGGACGGAGAAGATGGACAAAAATCTATTCCGCTTAGCTTAGAGCCAACCACCGTAACGGGCGGCTTTTCGCCGCTTATGCTCGCGCCCATAAGCTTTAACGCCCCTACAAGCGCGCTCATACTGCGACTACTGAGCGACTTATCTCCCTTAATGGTAACAGTAGCGTTAGAGCCTGCTATTGCGCCTGCAAGTAGCCTCATAACCGTTGCGGAATTTTTTGCATCAACTGTACCGCTTTTTATCTCGCCACCTGTTATATGCAAAGCTCCGCCCTTAAAGTCAACGCTCGCGCCAAGCGCGCTCACCGCTTCAATTGCGGCTACCGTATCACCACTAAGCAGCGGATTACGCACTACCGTAGTACCGCTTGCAAGCAATCCCATAATTACGGCCCTAATAGTAATACTCTTGTCTGGCGGCGGAGTGAGCGCACGAAAAAACTGCTTAACGGGCTTAATCCTCATTACAACGCCCCCTTAAACAATCTCAAAAACTCGTCTTGGGTTATGACCGCTTCCTTTACTTCTCCAATGCGACTTGCGTACATCACGCTTATTCCGTCGCCGTTCTTTTTGTCTGACGATGCTATACGCATTACGTCTTCTGCCCTTAGAGATACTCTATGCTTGATATAACTGCTCAAATATTGCTGAGCCTCGTAGAAGAAATCGTGCTCTATATAATCTCTCATCATAAGCATTTCGAGTCTAAGCCCAATAAGCACACTCTGTCCGTGGCTAAGTCCCGTGAGCATCTCTATTGCGTGCCCTACGGTATGCCCCATGTTGAGCGCCTTACGAGCTCCGCTATCCATAAAATCTTTGTTTACTATTTCACTTTTTATTTTTACGCACCTTTTGATTGCTTCGGTTTCGTCAAACTCACCTTGCATAAAGTCGTACATATCTTGATTAAGCAACGACGTCTTAACAATTTCGCCCATACCACTTTGGTACTCGCGACTTGGCAAAGTGCGCAAATATTTAGTTTCGATATAAGTGTCGGGCATACTAAAGCTACCTACTGCGTTTTTGACAAACCCAACGTTTACGCCCGTCTTGCCACCTATGCTACTATCTGCCATTGCAAGCAACGAGGTTGGCACAAAGCTCCACTTAACTCCGCGCATATAAACGGACGCGGCAAATCCAAGCGTATCTCCTACTACTCCGCCGCCAAAAGCCACCACCTTACCGGAGCGCTTAACTCCCTTAGCAAGCATTTGGCTAACGATAAAATCAACCGTTCTAAGATTTTTGTTATCTTCGCCCGATTTCATTACTACCGTCCCTTTAGGTAGCATAGGTCCGTATATTCGGAACAAATTATCGTCTGTAAGCACGAAATCCGCGTCAAACAAAACTTCGGTTTCCTTGCCCGAATTGATAAAAATGTTTTGCACTTACTTTCTCCCTTTTAGATCGTATCTATGCTTAACCTCATCCATCGTATCGCCACCAAGACAATCGAGTATAGCTCTAGTTAACTCAAGCGCGGCAACTGCCTCCGCAACAACGGGCGCGGCAGTAACAGCCGTAACGTCGCCACGCACCTTTTGAGTAAGGCACTCATTGCCTTTTGTATCCACCGTTGATATATTAACTACGCTCGGAATAGGCTTAAAAGTAAGCGTAAAAGTAATATCTTGTCCATTAGCAATACCACCTTCTATTCCGCCACAGTTGTTAGACGTCCTAACTATACTTTTATTCTCACTTACAAAACAATCGGCAACTTCTTTTCCACTTGCGCTAGCATATCCTACACCCAAGCCGTTTTCTACCGCTTTTACTGCAGGAATACTCATAAACGCGCCGCCAAAAATATAATCGAGTCTTCGGTCGTAGGTTACGTGCGAGCCTATACCCGCCTTAACGCCGCTAATAGCAATAGCTATTTTGCCACCAAGCGTATCGCCGCTTTTTGCCGCCTCGTCAATTGCCTGTCTTGCCTCATTACTAAGCGCCTCACCTTCGCATTTTGCGCCGCCTACCTCGGTTACGTTAGCCTTTATACAAATACCTAATTGGCCAAGAAACTGTAAGCAAATTGCGCCAAGCGCGGTACGCATAGCTGTTTCTCGCGCGCTTGCTCTTTCTGCTGCGAGCGCAGCGTTTTGGTAGCCATATTTAACAGCCGCAGCGTAATCAGCGTGTCCCGGCCTAAAAAAGTCAAATTGTCCTATTTTTCCACAGTTGCCGTTATCTATAACTACGGCAATAGGCGCGCCGGTAGTTACACCGTCGCTAAGTCCCGACTTAATTTGCGCCTTGTCCAAAATCATTTGGGCGCGCGGACCCCTACCGTAAACGTTTTGACGAATACGGAGCTTTTCGTCTACAAACGATTGATCTATTTTGAGTCCTGCCGGCAATCCTTCTATTATTCCAAAAAGACTTTCGCCGTGCGACTCTCCTGCTGTAATATATCTCATAATATAAGTATAACAGCAATTTAGCAAAAAATCAATCTTTTGGGGTTATATAATGGGCAAAAAGGCGGCTACATAACGCAAAATAAAAGCAAGAATAACCTTTTTATCCTTGCTTTTGCTCTATTTTGGTTTAATTTTATTTAGTCACGCTTTTCTAAGATTATAGTAACCGGGCCGTCGTTATGCTGAATTATTTGCATATCCGCACCAAACACGCCCAACTTTACCGTTGCGCCCATTTCTCTAAGCTTTTTTGCCGTATACTCATACAAGGCAATTGCTCTATCGGGCTTTTCTGCATTTACAAAGCTCGGTCTATTGCCACCCGACGTATCCGCGCAAAGCGTAAATTGTGAAATAAGTAAAATTTCGCCGTTTACGTCGTTAAGCGACTTGTTCATTTTGCCATTTTCATCTTCAAAAATGCGTATATTGTATATCTTTTTTGCGACATAGTCAGCTCTAAGCTCGCTATCTCCGCTTTCTACGCCCAAATATACGCATAATCCTACGCCTATGGAGCTTATAAGCTGTCCGTCAACGCTAAGCGTACCGTTTTTTACTCTTTGAATTACCGCCTTCATAACTTCTCCTTAGAACTTTTTTGCATTGCCTATATATTCTACAGGCTCTCCGTCGCTGAATATTATTGCGCTATCGTTGCCTATCGCATACGCAAGGTCAAAGCTTTGCGCAACTAGGTCAAATTCGGGACGCTCGTCATAATGCGGACAAGCTATACCCTTCAAAAAGCCGAGCGCAGGCAAAACCTTATACTCCGAGCTTTGTCCACGCATAATGTCATAATCTGTATACGCATTTTCGAACCAACAAACTGCGCCCGCACTAAGTCCGCAAATAATAACACCGCGATTATAAGCGTCTATTAAGAGCTTATCTATGCCCTTTTGCTTCCAAAGGTCAAGCATAAACTTTGTATCGCCACCGCCAACGTATATGCAATCTGCTTTATCGAACTTAGCCTTAATATTTTGCTCGTCGTTTTCGCTATAAACAAGCAAGCCTACCTCAGCCTTAATGTCAAAAACCGAAGTATACGTCTTGCGAAAGCTGTTAAAGTACGGCATACTGTCATGACTTGCCGTACCTAAAAACAGGGCGCATCCACGATTGGGAAATGCGCGCTCCTTTACGTACCCTGCTATAATTTTATCAATTTCTATCGTGGTCTTATTGCGTATCTCGCCGCCACCGATTGCAATAATTCGCTTTGTCATTTTGGTTTACCTACAATGATATTTTATAGCTTTTCGACTGCTTTGTCAATGATAAACACGCACCTTAAGTTGACTATGCGCATAAAATATTTACTGGAGGTATTTAATGGCAAACGCAGATAGATTTTACATAGGCGCAAACGACGAACACGGACAAAATCCCCCAACTGTTGGCAAACGCACACCTGTTATGCCGTATATAAACAGAAGCTTTTATGAAAACGAATTTAACCGCCCTGCTAAATATTATTTTTTGATAGCTTGCTTGCGTACGGGCTATATTGTTTTTGACGTTAAACCCGAGCTAAGCGACTTATCTATAAGCAGTAGAGTTAGTAGAATCAACCGTCAAGGGCTTACCGCGCTTGTAACCTTTGCATATAACGCAGCGGCAAATGCGACGACATTTTCGGCATCAAACGGATTTGAAATATTTTATTCAAGAGAAAATTACTATATTACCTTAAGTAGACTTCTTGCTTACGACGTTTCGGCTGGTCTTGCCAACGAAATTCCGCTACGCAATCTAGGTGTGAGTACGCTTACAGAAATTGGCGTTTTGCGTTCAGTTAACTGTCCGTCAGTAATCGCCGAATGCGGTTTTATGACAAACTTTAACGAAGCTAAGCTTATGGTAGACCCCGATTTTCAACAAAGCTGTGGCGACGGCGCTTGTATAGGCGTATGCGAAAATTTAGACGTTGCGTACGTACCCGAAATTTACTATACGTCCCTGCCTACCTTACGGCTTGGATATCGAGGCAAATCCGTTCAGCTACTCCAATGCTATCTTAACCTTTACGGAGAAGCGCTTACTGTCGACGGAGTTTTTGGAGCAGACACGTTAGAAGCCACAAAAGAGTTTCAAGCCCAAAACAATCTTACGGTAGACGGAATAGTAGGCAGAAACACTTGGTTATACCTTACCCGTCAAGCTCCGCTACCTACCTTGCGACGTGGCGACCGCGGTGTGTACGTAAGATATTTACAGCAAAAGTTACTGTCCAAGTTGTATCCTGTAGGTACGGTAGACGGAGTTTTTGGATCAAACACTCTTAACGCCGTAGAGCAGTTTCAACAAGAAAACGGCCTTACAGCCGATGGTATCGTAGGCCGCCTCACTTGGTCAAGGCTTACTCCCATAGGCGGCGGCAGACAGCTACGCAACTAAAGCTAAATTTTAAGACGCAATTAAGCAATCTTACGGACAGTTAGAGACTCTACATTGCCACAAGACATACAACAAACGTAAAAAGCAAAAAGAAAAGGACAACGAAAGCTTCGTTATCCTTTTTTCTTTTTAGATAATTTTACCTAAGCTTTGCCAAGCTTTTTAGCTTAATTATTTAAGCATTTCGAGTTTGCCGGTGAAGTGACGAAGTACAGGAGCTTCTTCGATAATCTTAAGTCCCTTAATCTTGTCAGCGTTCTTCTTAACCTCGATAAGAGCGTCAACGATAATATCAAGGTGAGCACGAGTGTAAACACGGCGAGCAATGCAAAGACGAGTAAACTCGAACTTGGACTCTTGCTCCTCATGAGTTACGGGATCACGGTCAAGCATATACGAACCGATATCGCAGCCACGGATACCAGCCTCTATGTAAAGAGCTACGGTAAGAGCTTGAGCGGGATATTCGTACCAAGGAATATGCGGGAGCATAGCCTTTGCGTCAATGAAGAGTGCGTGGCCGCCTACGGGAGCCTGGTATGCGATACCTGCTTCGTCAAGACGAGCTGCCATATACTCAAGCTGACCGATACGGTAACGAAGGAAATCTTCGTTTACGCCTTCCTTAAGACCGATAGCCAAAGCTTCGAGGTCACGGCCGGACATACCACCGTAAGTGATAAAGCCCTCGAACGAGATACAACGCTGCTTAACAAGCTCGAAAGTAGCCTTGTCTCTTGCGCCCAAAAGACCACCCATGTTTACGATAGCATCCTTTTTAGCCGACATAGTGAAGAAGTCAGCGTGCTTGAAGCATTCGCGAACGATTTCCTTGATAGAAGCGTTCTTGAATTCTTCTTCGCGTTGCTTAATAAAGAAAGCGTTTTCTGCATAACGAGCTGCGTCGATCATGAACGGAATTCCGTTGTCATGAGCGATTTTGCTTGCTTCACGGATGTTAGCAACCGAAACGGGCTGACCGCCTGCCGAGTTGTTGGTGATGGTCATAATGATTACGCCGATATTCTCTTTGCCGTACTCTTTGATGAGCTCCTTAAGCTTAGCGCAATCCATGTTACCCTTGAACGGGCTTCTTACAGAAGGATCAAGAGCCTCGGGAACAACGCAGTCAACGGGGATGCTTTCTGCCAAAACAGTATGTCCACGAGTAGTATCGAAGAACATATTAGCGATAGCGTACTTCTTACCCTTCAAAAGGATGGGAAGCAATACTTTTTCTGCAGCGCGGCCTTGGTGAACAGGCTGAATATATTCAAAGCCAAAAATATCGGTTGCGCTCTCGATAACGTGCTGGTAGCTGGTTGCGCCTGCGTACGACTCGTCACCGCACATAACGCCTGCCCATTGGTTAGCGCTCATTGCGTTGGTGCCGCTGTCAGTAAGGCAGTCGATATAAACGTCTTGCGAATTAAGACCGAATACGTTGTAGTGAGCTTCCTTAATTCTCTGCTCGCGTTCCTCACGAGTAAGCATGTTAAGCGGCTCTACACTTTTAATTCTGAAAGGTTCAGCAATATAAGTTGGTTTCATAACATTCTCCTTGTTATTTAGTTTACAATCTTATTTTAGCATTTTGCAAAAAATAAATCAACTAATTGCGCCTTTTTTTATGTTACATCAGCATTAATTTTGTATTCTACTTGCACATTTTTTACGATTTCGTCTTTTGAAGCGTAAAATTTGTACTGAGTATACTGCTGCTTATAAAAAGCGTTTTGTATTCCCAAAATATCTGCGTCAAATTTGCGACTTAGCTCGAGCGCTTCTTCTATTTCGGACTGCATAATCTGCCTAATCTTGTCGGCTATAGCTTCTTTCACTTCTTTTTGACTTATATTCTTACCCACCTTGGATATGTTAAAGCTCGTTTCTATCTCAAGCATTACATCTATCTCTGCCGTTATAATCGGCTTGCCCTCACGGAATTCAGCCTTGAGCACACCGCGCTTTTTTCGCACTTGCATAGGTACGTACGAAATAACGTCTTCTCCCACCTTAACGTCTGACACCTCCAAATAGCCTTTGTTGCTTTTTTCATCAAAAATGCTTATTCCCTTCGTGCCTTTTTCTGAAATTTTACCAACAGCAATTCCGTTCTTATAAACCATAGACATATTAAGCTCTTTGAGCTCAGGACTCTCGTTTTCACTTTGCTCAGAGCTTGTTGAGCCTTGTCCGCTATTTCCGCTACTGTTTTGACTTTCGCCCGAATCGTATCCTCCTTGACTACCGTCCCCTTCTTGAATTTCGAAATCAATAAGCGGCAGCGTGGACGCGTTGGACGGCAAATTGTTTTCGGCTAAGAAGGTAAGCGCGGTAACTGTACGCAAGTTTATAGACTTTTCGGAAAATTTTACTACGTCAAATATTGCCGAGCCGTTGGTTTGCGAAAATTTGTTGAGCGTGCTCATAAAATCCTCCGCGTTTCCTTCGCAGTTAAAGATTGTTATTTGCGGCGATATCATACCGCCGGCTAGCAAATAGTTTAGATCGTCGACGAACCCCTTATGCGCCATATCCTCGCCGATAATAATTATACCACAATGCGCAAGCTCTATTTCTTGACCAATTTTTATCGAAAGCTTTTCGAACGCTTCGGCAATATTATTACCCTCCTCTTCAACAACAAGCAGCTTAGAAGAGCCTTGCGCCATTTGCTGCGGTATGTTCATTTGTACGAATATTTGCGTACTCTCCCCCTGCTTATCGAATGCTATCACGTTAACAGCCGTCTTAGTTTCAAGACTAGGCGAATCCTCAAGCGGAAACAACGCTATTAAGGCTGCAAACGCAAGAACGATAATTTTAATCAGTAGGCTTTTACGTTTGTATGTCATTTTTCTTTTCTCTACTCCTATTGATAAGTGATATAATCAGCACCATCGCTGGCAAAATGATTTGGATAACAAGACACAGCCACCTTGTTACTCCTGTTCCAAGCGCAAGCAGCTCACTCTTGCTGTTAAAAAATATTTGGCAAAGCACAAACAGCGCAATAGCTACCACAATTGCCCATACAGTATCGCTACCCTTCTCTATCACGCTACCAAAAAATGACACTATCGCATAAAAGCTTACGGCAATTTGCACAAAAATAGATATCATCCATATGCAAAATATAGGAATATCAAAACGTCCGAATAGATAACTGCCCGAAGAATAAACAATCATATTGCTTATATTATGACCGTAGTCAATAATAATAGGATAATCCCCGTATGCTGCGAACAAGACTATAGCAAAGTACATAACGATTATTCCTGATATTGTGCCGGTGAGCATTCCCTTTAGTATAAACCTTTTCCTAACCTTGATTTTTCCGGTAAAAATTAGTAGCACCGCAACGTCGCCAAACCATATGGGAAACTTACTCATAGTAAATGCTATTTCTTGCATATTAAACGATAAAGGCGTAAGTCCGTCAAGCTTAAGATTGCCCACCGTAAGCAAAAACAGTATAAGCAACGCTCCAAGCACAAACGGAAAAAATATTTGCGCCATTCTGGCTATTGGCCTTAAACCCTTACTCGAAAAAATCACGAGCAAAACCAAAAGCGCTATAAAGCAAACGACAAAGTCTATACTTTTTAGCATGCTCGAATTAAAAAACAACTCCAGCTCTCCGCACATTATTATAAGCTTGACAAACAATAACGCAGCAAAAATAAGCAAAATTCCCTTTGCCACAACCTTACCAAGCGCGCCTACCAGTATGTCATAAACTGATTTGTCCGGATTTAGCTTAATGATAAAAAGAATTGCAAGTAGTACAATAAGCTCAATTACAACAAACGTAAGCATGCTTATCCATCCGTCCCTACCAGCATGCTTTATCAAAAGTCCGGGCACCATAAAAATTTTTAGCGCCATAACTGCTATAAAAACAAAAACCGAAAGCTGACTCGAATCTATTTCTTTTCGCATATGTCTTCTCCCTGCCTTACGTTATTTATATTTGGTATAGACTTTGGTCTTGTACTAAGCGTTGGTATGGGCGCTCTAATAAGAGCATCCTTAAGGTCGTCACGTACAAGCGGCGCAAACGGCGCGGTGTACGACACACCAAAGCTATCCATGCTACACATCAAATGCACGAAGTACATTGCCGAAATAATAAGTCCAAAAAAGCCAAAAAAACCTCCCATCAATATAAGAATAATTCTAATAAGACTCATAGTTCCTACTTCGTTGGGTACGGTATAAAGCGATATTGAGCTTAGCGCAACAACCATTACGGCAGGAGAGCTGATAATACCCGCGTTTACTGCCGTTTCTCCAAGCACAAGCGCGCCCACAATACTCATTGCCATACCGACGGCGCGTGGCATACGTACGCTTGCTTCTCTAATAATTTCAAACAGCAACAGCACGAACAATATTTCGGGCAATGGCGGCAATGGAATTCCTTCGATAGCGTTCATTAACGTCGTCAAAAATCTTACGGGAATAACTTCTTGATGGAACATTTGGATTGCGACAAAAATACCGGGGAGCGCTACTCCAAAAAATAGAGATATTAGGCGCATTATCCGCAAAAAGGTCGAAAAAGCATTTCGCTCGTAATAATCCTCGCTGCTTTGCAAATCCTCTACAAACATAAACGGCACGGTTAGTACCATTGGGGAGCCATCCACTATAAGCGCAACTCTACCCTCGAGCAGCTTAGCACAAACAACGTCTGGCTTTTCGCTTACACCCGATTGATGAAATATCGAAAATGGGTGATCTTCGAGAAGCGGCTGAAGGTAGTGACTGTCTATAAGACAGTCTATATCTATCTTATTTAACCTTTTGCGCACCTCGTCTATTAGCTGTGGCGACGCTATTGTCGAAATATAAACAAGCGCCACCGTTGTAGAGCTTACTCGCCCTACACGGCACTTTTCGATTCCAAGCGCAGGTGTGCGCAATCGCCTTTGAATAAGCCCAAGATTGGTCTTAAGATCCTCTATAAAGCCCTCTCTTGGTCCTCTCATTACCGTTTCGGTGGGTGGCTCGGCTACGCTACGCTTGTCATATTTTCGAACGTTTATCTTCAAAACGCTTTCTCTCGCAAACAACAGAGCGTCGCCACTAAGCATACACTCTATACCCTCCGCCTCGTCGTCAATAATGTCCGCTTCGGACACATGCAATATAGCGTTTTTAATTTCCTCAGGCGAGGACGCCGTTCCACCAAACCGTTGAAGCGACTTTATAACGCTACGCAACGCCAAAGGGTCTGTAAGCTCTGGACTAAACAAAAGCTTATAGACGGCTTTTTCTACCTTTATATCACGCACTGCAATATTATTTTGAGTTGCAAATTGACTTAATATTTTTTCCGCATTCATATACAAGCATATTATGCGTAATATATTTAGGTAAAATTCGCATATATCTCTTTTGGATAATGAATTTAGCAAAAAAACAGTCCTAAGCATAATAGCTTAAGACTGTTCTATTTTATTTTGCTTTACTCTTACTTGTCTGCGCCCTCGGGAAGGTACTCTAACGGATTTACATACTGACCGTCCTTTTTCATTTCGAGGTGAAGATGCGTTCCCTCGTTCTTCTCAGTTACCATAGTTGCATCCACCTTGCCTATTAAGTCGCCAGCCTTAACCGTTTGACCTACCTCTACGGCCACTTCGGCAGAAAGCGACTTATATATAGATACAATGCCGTCGCTTTGCTCAATAGTAACCACCGTGCCTTCAAGCGTAGTAGTTTCTACGCTCGTTACCTTGCCGCCAAGAACCGCCCTAACATCCGCGCCCTTTTCGCCAATAAAATCTACGCCATTATGAGTTCGCCATTGCTTAAGAGTTTGATTAAACACAAGCTTATCCGAAAATTCCTGCCCCATAGTGTACTCAGACATAGGCATAACGTACTGCTCGGCTTGCTCTCCCACCGGCGGAATAATGTTGCCACCTACGTTCTGCGAATTGTCAGGCAAGGTCGCAACAACGGTAATGATTACTGCGCTGACTATAAGCGCAAGGCCGCCTACAAGCGTCCACAGGTTATTTTTCTTTTTTTTGTCATTAGTCGAATTAGAATAAAATTTCATAAATGCCTCCTTATGCCACGATTATTGACATAGTTTTTTATTTTATACATAACGAAAAAAATTTTAATAACTACCCTCAAGAAGCGGTGTGCCTAAGCTTACTACGTTATTTCTGACCGCAACCATTAAATTTATTTCGCGCCCTTTAATCATTACTTTCTCGCTAAGGCGGGGTGAATAAGCGTAAAAAATCTTAATATCATCAACCTTTTCGACAAAAAGCACGTTAGCGTCAAGATTACTCATAGCGGATAGCGCAACTTGCTCGTCGCCCATTATATCTAATCTATGCGCGCCATCAATAAGCAACGGTTTTTCTATTTGCGTTAGGTCGTATTCGCCTACCAATACTGCCCCGTCATAGCCGCAAACAAGCAAACCGTTATTGTATAGTCTTATCCCTATAACTAATAGCATTACGCCAAAGAGAGCGATAAATCTTCTCATATACCGAATTATATCCACATTATTTGTCTTTATACAAAAAAACTTGGCAACGAAATTATATCCTTTGCCAAGCTCTTAATTGTCTAAATTTATATCTTTTATAAAAATTCTATTCCGCAATCTCTTGTGCGAGCGCAATACGCATTAAATCCCATTTGCCTAAGCTTATCTATGTCCAAAGACGGATTAGCTGTAATCGCGTACACCGTCGCGCCACTTCCTGTCATATTGGGACTAAGTCCTATCCTTTTGAACGCGTCGATATTACGCAAAATATTTGCGTTGAGCCCACTTGCTGCGCGTGTAAGCATATTGCCTAGCATAGGAGCTTTGCCACTTTGTAATGCGGCAATCAGCAGGTCGTTATCCACAAACCCATCTCCGCCCACCTCGTCGTACTGCTTATACACCAAGCTAGTAAGCGTGCCTACATCGTTAATACATAAGATTTCGTAAGTATTAGAGCAGTCAATCGGCTCTATTATATCACCCACGCCAGACATTTTTGCATAGCCACCGCGTAGCATATAATACACGTCAGCGCCCACCTTAGCGCACACGTCCTTCGTTTGGTTTATGTCAAATCCATACAAGCAGCTTATAGCCGCAATAACCCCTGCCGCGTCGGCTGACGAGCCGCCCATACCGCCCGAAAGCGGCAAACGCTTGTCTACCGTTATATCTACGCCAAAAGCTCCAAGCTTATTTTTCATTTCGCCCACAGCCTTTATGACAGTATTATTTTCGGGAACAAAGTCTGCGTTGAAAATAAGATTTATCTTGTCGTCGTTACGCTTACGCACACAAATAGTGTCGCAAAGCGAAATGGATGCAAGCACCGAATCGAGCAAGTGCATTTTTCCACTTACCCCTACGATATTAAGCGACAAATTTATCTTGCCATAAACGTTAAGCGCAATCTTTTCCATAAAGCTATTGTACCAAAAGCATATGCAAAATGCAACAAAAAAACGGCTTAATCTCTAAGCCGCTTATTTCCATTTATTTAGTTAGTCTTCTAAAGCAAATAATACGTTCGCCGCCGACAAGCGGAAAGCTTAACTCGGGGTTTTGCTCCATTACCGTTTCGGGACTGACGCAAAAAGCCTTAGCCACATCCCAAAGCGTTTCCCTCTTGCTCGCAATATGCATAGAAATAGCACTTTGCGGAGCTATTACTTCTGCTCCTAACGCAAGATCGGTTATTATGTTAAATTTTACATCTTCACTTATGCAAACGCTAAATCTCACGTCAGCTCTTACGTCAATTTCGTTGCCGCGTCGAATTTTGATGTTGATGCCGAGCACCTCCGCAGTAGCAAAAACCCTGTCGTTTTCACTTGCCTCCATCGGCTTATTTACCGAGAACGGCAACTCAACGGTAACCGAATTGCACGAATTGGATTCTCCGCTAAAGTATACTACGTTAGAGCGAAGCAATCCTTCTATAACCACCTTGCCGTTAGTTGCGTACACCGAAGAAATTATTACCGAGCTACCTATGGGCGTCACGATATTATCTACTATAGGAAGCCCTGCTTCTAAGGTTACACTGCCATCTATCTCATCTGCAAAGCACGCACACGTCTTAACTAAACCGCAGCTTACAGCTTCTTCTTGCTTAACAAGCTCATTTTTGACCGAAAAAGCATCTGCAACGCAGTCAAGCGTGCGATTTTCGTACGCATAACCAATTGCGCTTATAGAATAATTGATTATAACGGTGTTTTCTTCGCCTTCTATGATATTTGCGTTAGATGAGCTTATTCTCAAGGTTGCTACCGCTTCGCTTCCGCTTATCGCGCCTGTAGCTTCCACCTCAAACACAAACGGTGTACTAAGCGAAACGTGTCCTATCCCGCCTTCGCCCCTATAAACGACGTCGCTAATCACTTCGCCCTCTATTACTACTATATCGGTAGATGATGTAATTTTCGTAGTAGCAATACGGCTTTCGAAGCACTCAATATATTTTGCGCTGACAGAAGATTCTGCAGTTATTGAGCAGTTGCCCGTAAAGCCAGAAAGCACCTTGGTGTATTTAGCCTTATGCTCATAAGCGTGCACACCGTCTCCACCCTTTACAAGATACTTAATGCGCTTGGTTACTTGACCAAAAAGCTCTACCTCCACTACTGCTGCAAGTCGAATTTCGCTAGCCGAAGCCGAAACAATATCGGTATCCAAAACCTTAGCGTTCACACACGGATTGCCGCCCGCAATTTCGTCACCAACCATCTTGTCAGTAAATTCAACGGTACTAACTAAGCATCTATTTTCACCGTTTGTATTCGCGTACAAAACCTTAAAGTCAACCTTACCCTTGATGCGCGCCTCGCCCGCAAACACTTCGGTCGTAACCACGTCGGCAATAGACGACACGCCTAAGATTTTAGTAATTTCTTCGCCATGCGTCGGCACGAGCTTGGATTCTACCGCTACCTGCGCAGAACAAAGCTTGGTCAAGCCATCCAAAACCGCGACCTCATAAATAGGTTCAAACGACATATGTTATCCTCCAAAATTAAAAAATGTAAATTTAACACTATATTGTATAGCGCAAGGAGAATAATTATTACAGCTTTTTTATTTTTTTTCAGTTAAAATTACGTCGCCGCAAATTACGTCGCTGTACGAGCACGAAAGCTTAGACAAATGCTTTTCACCTACGATTGTCATTGTAAACAGCGACGGCAACACTTCGTCTATTTCTCCGCTATACTTAACGACTCTCTTTCTACCTTTATTTACTTTTATTTGGAGCAATTTTCCCTTGAGCGCGGCTACATTGTCCCTAATTTCTTTAGCGCTTACAGCTTTTCTCTTCATAACTACCTCCGCGCAAATTATTGCCAAATCCATAAAAACCAAAACAGCGCGCAAATATTTTTGAAAAAAAGCACAAAAAAACGACAAGCCTTAACTTGTCGTTTTGGTGCCGCCGGTCGGAGTCGAACCGACACGGTATCACTACCACCGGATTTTGAGTCCGGCGCGTCTGCCAATTCCACCACGGCGGCAAAATGCTGACAGCCATTATAATATATCACAAAATCTTGGCTTTGACAACTATTTTTGCATAACTTTTTAATAACTAATGGCAAAAATATTTTTTTCTTTTCTATAAGGCAATTTATTAAGAACAAAAATTTACCAAAATTCAACATTTACTATTGACAAGTCAAAAAGCGCGTGGTATAATTAACGTATAAATTTACCCAAAGGAGCATAGTGAAATGGAAAAGAAAAACGTTTACGAAGGCACTCAAACCGAAAAGAACTTGTTAGCTGCATTTGCAGGAGAATCGCAAGCTCGCAACAAATATACATATTTTGCTTCCGCAGCTAAGAAGGAAGGCTATGAGCAAATCGCAGCGCTCTTCCTCAAAACCGCTGACAACGAAAAGGAACACGCAAAATTGTGGTTCAAGGAGCTTAAGGGTATTGGCAACACCGCCGAAAATCTTCAAGCTGCCGCAGAAGGTGAAAACTACGAGTGGACAGATATGTACGAGGGCTTTGCAAAGACCGCTGAAGAAGAAGGATTTAAGGCTCTTGCTGCTAAGTTCCGTATGGTTGCCGCTATCGAAAAGCGTCACGAGGAGCGTTATAGAGCATTGCTCAAAAACGTAGAAACTGCCGAAGTATTCAAAAAGAGCAGCGTTAAGATTTGGGAGTGCCGCAACTGCGGACATATCGTTGTTGGCGAGTCTGCACCCCTTGCGTGCCCGACCTGCGCTCATCCGCAAAGCTACTTCGAAATTATGGAAGAGAACTATTAATAATCAAATTGTTTTTTTGCCGTCCATATTGTGGGCGGCTATTTTTATAGATTGAGCCACACAATATCCCCTTATTGCAAAACAAAAAGCCGCTTGTTAGCGGCTTTTTGTTTTGTTAGAGCTGTACGCTATTCGATGCGGAAACGGCAAGACACAGGTTAGGGGTGGCTTTTTGAAAAAAAGTGGCAAAAACGGACTTGACAAGGCTTTTAAGGTGTGTTATACTAATAAGCGTAAGGAAGTTAGCTTATATCTCTTTGATAATTAAAATTATGTAATAGATAATTTTAATAACTATGAGGATGATTGAGAGTGTGTTCATAGTTTAGGTTAACCTCCTTATTTTTTTTATACAAAAAACACGAAATAAAAGACGTGTCAAGTTAGGGGAGATTAACGAAAAAGACAGTATGTAAAAATACTGCCTTTTTTTATACGTAAGTATTATTTATTAGCTTTTTGAATCATGTAATTAAGCTCATTTTCATCTATTTCTTGAAAATTTTCGCCTAAGTATTTTTTTTGTTACTTTTGCTCTACGTACTTTTTAATTATATCAAACAGCTCCTTTGAAATAACGTGCTCTATTCGGCAAGCGTTATCCTCTGCAAGCACCTGATCTGCGCCAAACGAAACAAGCAGCTTAGTAATGATATCGTGGCGCTCATAAATATCCTTTGCCTTGCTCAGTCCACTGTCCGAAAGCGAAATAACTCCGCTTTTGTCAATATCTATGTAGCCCTTAGTAAGCAATAAATTAACTGCTCGAGATACGCTTGACTTTGCATATCCAAGCTCGTTTGCTACGTCAACAGCATGTACGTTGTGACTTGCCTTCTTCAAAATGTAAATGGTTTCAAGATACATTTCTTCCGATTCACGAACTTTCATACTACTCTCCTTAAACTTTTATTCCAAAATGGCTTTAATTCTTCTAACACCAGCGCCCGACGATTGCTCTTTGAGAATGCGGAATTTGCCAAGCTCTCCAGTAGAGCTTGCGTGCGGTCCGCCGCAAATTTCCTTAGAAAATTCGCCCATGGTATATACCTTTACCTTTTCGCCATACTTAGACGCGAACAATCCGATTGCTCCTTGCGCTCTCGCTTCTTCTACCGTCATTTCCTCGCATACGATAGGCGCATTTGCCTTGATCGCATCGTTAACCATATCTTCTACGCTTTTGATCTCTTCTGGAGTGAGCGCTCTACCAAACGTAAAGTCAAATCTAAGACGCTCCTCTGTGATATTACTACCCTTTTGATTAGCGTTCTCGTCGTTAAGAACCTTTTTGAGAGCTGCGTGCATAAGGTGAGTAGCAGTATGAAGTCTTGTTATAGTTTCGGTATGGTCTGCGAGGCCGCCCTTAAACTTTTGCTCCGCGCCTGCGTGGCTCTTTTGCTGATGCTCTTTATAAGCGTTCTCAAATCCGTCGGTATCCACCTTGAGATTGTGCTCTTTTGCAAGCTCTACGGTCATCTCCACAGGGAATCCGTACGTTTCATAAAGTCTGAACGCCGCCTTTCCGCTGATAGTGTCGCCCTTTTGATAGAAAACGAGCTTTTCAAACTCCTTCATACCGGTAGATAAGGTTTTTTCAAAGCGTTCTTCTTCGGCGTTGATTTCTCCGATAATTTTGTCGCTGTTGGTTGCAAGCTCGTGATAAACGTCCTTGTATATATCTATGACGGTAAGCGCAATTTTGCTAAGGTCACCCTTGTTTAAGTTAAGCTGTCTGCCAAAGCGGATAGCTCTACGTAAAAGTCTGCGCAAAATATATCCTTGGTCCACATTGGAGCAGGTTACTCCACGCTCGTCGCCTATGATAAACACCGAGGTTCTAATATGGTCGGCAATAATTCGCTCCGCCTTAACGTCGCTGTTGGTTGCAAGCGAACGGATCTTTTCCAAAATAGGAATAAACAAGTCGGTATCATAAACGCTCTTTTTGCCCTGCAACGTGCAAAGAGTACGCTCTAAGCCCATACCCGTATCTACGTTTCGCTTAGCAAGCGGCTCAAACTTACCTTCCGCCGTCTTGTTGTACTGCATAAACACGTCGTTCCATATTTCGAGATATTTGCCACAGTCGCAAGCAGGACTGCACGTAGGCGAACAGTCGTCCACGTCAGCAACGATAAACATTTCTGTATCAGGCCCGCACGGTCCGGTTATGCCCGCAGGTCCCCACCAGTTGTTAGACTTAGGCAAATAGAAAATACGCTCTTTAGGTATACCGCACTCGTTCCAAAGCTGCGCGCTTTCTTCGTCGCGAGGGCAGTCCTCATCACCTGCAAAAACGGTTACAGCTAAGCGGTTAGGATCAATACCTAAGTACTTCTCGCTAGTAAGGAATTCGTAGCTCCACGCGATTTGCTCCTTCTTAAAGTAATCGCCAAGCGACCAGTTGCCAAGCATTTCAAAGAACGTACAATGGCTATCGTCGCCTACCTCGTCAATATCGCCGGTACGAACGCATTTTTGAACGTCGGCAAGTCTTGTACCACTAGGGTGCTTTGCGCCCAAAAGATACGGCACAAGCGGATGCATACCTGCGGTTGTGAACAGTACCGTCGGGTCATTTTCGGGTATAAGCGATGCCGAGCTTATAATTGCGTGGCCTTTTTCTGCATAGAAGTCAAGCCACATCTTTCTTAATGAATAGCTGTCTATCTTTTTCATAATTTCCTCTCTATTTTTTGTAACTGTCTTTTAGACTTACAACAAGGTTGTATACGAGCTTTTCTTCCTTGATATCCCTGCAAAAATATCCTTGTCTTAAGAACTGGAACGATTGTCCGCCCTTTGCTAAGCTAAGATACTTTTCGGCTTTTGCTTGCATTACTTTAAGCGAATCAGGATTCATGCGCTCGGAAAAATCCATTTTTTCTTCTGTATCAAGAAGCAAATAGTCGTACATACGGGCTTCAACGTCCACGGAAGTCTTAGCGTCAACCCAGTGAATAACGCCCTTGACCTTAATACCGCTGTTGTCTTGGCCTGACTTAGTTCCTTCCACAATTTCCGCCTTGACGCAAGTAACCTTGTCGCCGTCCATTTCGTATCCGACAGCCTTAATTATATAAGCGCCCTTAAGTCTTACCATACCGTCTAAAGTCAATCTCTTAAACTTGGGCGGAGGAACAACCTCAAAGTCGCTACGCTCTATATAAAGCTCGTTGCTAAGCGTTATTTTACGCGTTCCGCTTCCTTCTGCCGTCGGATTTATTTCGAAGTCAAGCTCCTCGCTAAAATTGTCGTCGCGGTTAACGATTATTAGCTTAATTGGATCAAGAACAGCCATAGCACGCGGCGCATTGGCGTTAAGCTCGTCACGAATACAGCTTTCGAGCAAGCCCGTTTCCACTTCGCTGTTAGCCTTGCTTACTCCTATCTTTTCGCAAAAATCACGCAAGCTGCTCGGAGTATATCCCCTGCGCCTTAAGCCAGCAATAGTTGGCATACGCGGATCGTCCCAACCGTCTACCGCGCCCGTGTCAACAAGCTTTTTTAGATAACGCTTGCTCATTATGGTACGCTTAATACTAAGACGGGCAAACTCGTACTGATGAGGCGGATTGACAAATTCGCACTCTCTTACTATCCAGTCATAAAGCGGACGGTGATCTTCGAATTCGAGAGTGCATATAGAATGCGTTATTCCCTCGATTGCATCTTCTATAGGATGAGCAAAGTCGTACATAGGATAAATGCACCATTTATCGCCTTGACGGTGATGAGCCTCATGCACTACGCGATATATTATCGGATCGCGCATATTTATGTTAGGACTAGCCATATCGATCTTTGCTCTTAATATGAGCGCCCCGTCAGCCACAAGACCGTTTTTCATATCATCAAAGAGCTTTAGGCTTTCTTCTATCGGACGATTGCGGTTTTTGCTCTCTACGCCAGGCTCAGTAAGCGTTCCTCTCGTGAGCCTGATTTCTTCTGCGTTCATATCGTCTACGTACGCCTTGCCTTTTTTGATAAGCTTAACCGCGCATTCGTACATCTTATCAAAGTAGTCGGATGCAAACAGCACGTTAGACGTATCTACGCCAAGCCACTTAACGTCGTCAACGATAGAACGCACGAATTCGTCGTCTTCTTTGGCTGGATTAGTGTCGTCAAAGCGCAACTTAAATTTGCCGCCGTACTTTACTGCCGTACCGTAGTAGTTAAGACAAATACTCTTAACGTGGCCGATATGCAAATATCCGTTTGGCTCGGGCGGAAAGCGGGTAACAATGCTTTTTACCTTACCTTCGCTCAAATCGCTCTCTATAATGTCTTCTATAAAATTACTCATAGTATAACTCCTATGTTAGTGTCCACCGCAAAGGCTACCCTTAAAGGTTATTTTATCACTCTGAACGTACATAAATCCGTCCTCCGCTTGCTCAAAGCCAAACGCCTTAAAGTACGGTCTGCTCTCTACCCTTACCATAATGGGAAGCTCAAACAAATTGACGATATTGAGTGTAGAGCGAGCTAACAAATCAAAGTACGGAAACGGCTTGTCCTTTACGATAATTTGTCTGATTTCTACCACCGTTTTGTCTAAACCTATTACGGATGCGCCTATCCAAGCGCCGCCTTCCTCCATAAGAAGAACGCGTTCGTCAGCCGAAAGCTTTCCGCCAAGCGAGTCAACTATGGGTTTTGCTTGCTCATAAGTATATTCTTTTACAGTAACCATCAGATTTCTCCGTATAATAAATTATTGTCGTTGTATAATTCAATCAAAAAAGTTTTTAATCCGCTATATCTTTTTGCGATATAATTGTTGTCCACCATGCGCTTTAGGTAATATTCGTCGCCAACAAGCGCAACGAATTTTTTTGCTCTCGTTATTGCGGTATACAGTAGGTTTCTCGTCATAATCATGGGGCTTCCGCCCGTTATGGGTATTATTACGCCTACGTACTCCGAGCCTTGGCTCTTATGAACAGTTATTGCGTATGCCGGCATAAGCTCGCCGCGCGTATCGGACGTATAAACCACATTTCTGCCGTCATCAAGCAAAACGGTTATTTCGCCGCTAGCGCGATTAACGTCAGTTATTATACCCGTATCGCCGTTAAACACGCCCTCGCCCTTTTCGTAATACGGCTCCTTGCGCACCCATTCAAGCTGGTAGTTGTTGGCTGTGTGCATAACCTTGTCACCCACACGAAATATAACTTCGCCACTCGTGATTTGCTTGCCTATCGGGTTAATAACCTCTTGGAGCATTTTGTTAAGGGCGATAGTTCCACAAAAACCGTTTTTTACAGGACACAAGACCTGAATTTTTTGCGCGCTTTCGCCAAGATAGTTAGGAATTCGCCTTGCCGCCATATCTACGACGGTTTTTGCTATCATAGCCGCATCCCTGCCCTTTACAAAAAAGAAATCCTTGTCCTTTGCGCTTATATCGGGCATTTTGCCTTGGTTTACGGCGTGTGCATTTTGCGCAATTAGGCTACGCTCGTCCTGCCTATATATATGAGTAAGCATTACGGTAGGAACTAACTCGCTGCCTATTATGTCTGCAAGCACGTTTCCTGCCCCTACGCTTGGAAGCTGATCCTTGTCGCCTACAAGAATAAGCCTCGTGCCGCTACGCAATCTGCGAATAAGCATATTAAGCAGCACTACGTCCACCATCGAAAACTCGTCAACTATCACAGCGTCGCAATTAAGTGGCTTTTGCGACGTTTTGTAATCAAACTGCCCAACGTCTTTTATTAAGGCGCGATGAATAGTAGACGCATCTCGCTCGGTGCTTTCGCTAAGTCTTTTTGCCGCGCGTCCCGTAGGAGCCATTAGCATTGTAGAAATTTTTAGCTTTTCGCAAATTTCGATAATGCATTTGACTACCGTAGTCTTTCCTGTACCCGGGCCGCCTGTTATTACTGATACGCCGTTAGAAATCGCTGCCACAACGGCTTGCTTTTGGCCTTCGTGGAGTCTAACGCCATTTCGACGTTCAAAATGCTCTATATCAGCCTTAGTGTCGTACCCTATTCGGTTAGATTCGAGAATAAGACGCGCAAGTCCTGCCGCTGAGCCACGCTCGCATTGATAAATAAATCTCTTAAATATTGCTCTCGTCCCATCTATATCCACGCTCTTTATCTTGCCATCTATGACAAGACCGTCTATCTCGTCCTCTACGCTCGCCTGCTCACAGCTAAGCAGCTGCGCAGTAAGCGGAACAAGCTCGTCTATCGGCAAATAGGTGTTGCCGTTTTCGCCGGCTTGATCCAACTCATGCAACAGCCCTGCTCGTATTCTAAACGGACTGTTTGTGGGCAAGCCTTGCCTTAATGCAATACGGTCTGCCGTAACAAATCCTATTCCGTCAATATCTTCTATAAGCTTGTACGGATTTTGCGAAACAATTTTTTCAGTTTCGTCCCCATAGAATTTGTAAATTTTGAGCGCTGTGCCAAGTGATATATCTTGCGACTGCAAGTACATTATCGCGTCTTGCGCTTTTTTGTTTTGAAGGTACGCTTCGCTAATAGCCACAGCTCGGCTCGGCGTAATGCCCCTTATTGTAGCTAATCTATTAGGAAATTTTTCTATTACCTCTAACGCATCTTTGCCAAACGTCGAAACTATCGCAAGCGCGGTTTTTGGACCTACGCCTTTGATAAGCCCACTTCCTAAAAATCTAACTATACCGTCCGCCGTTTGGGGCGTTATTGGCTTAATGTCACTAACCTTAAATTGTTTGCCAAACTTTGCGTGAATAACGTATTCGCCAAAAACCTCGACTTCTTCGCCCTCGGAAACGGGCGGAAAATTGCCTACCGCCACGATAGGCTCGCCCTCAACGTCCAAAACGGCAATTGTATAACCGTTTTCGTCGTTCCTAAAACGAATTTCGTCAATGCTTCCTTTTAGCTTCATCTAAGATATTGCTTTAACTCCTGTGCTTTGTTAGTTTGCTCCCACGGTAATCTATCCTTGCCCAAATGTCCGTAGTTGGTCGTTTGCGAATATATGGGCGCGCGCAATCCAAGCTCATTTATGATAGAATACGGTCTAAAGTCAAAGTGCTTGTTTATAATATCTATAAGCTCTTCGTTAGTAAGCTTGCTACTGCCAAAGGTGTCTACGCATATCGAAACGGGCTGTGCCTTGCCTATTGCGTACGCAACCTGAAGCTGAACCTTGTCCGCAAGCCCGGCAGCTACGATATTTTTGCATACGTATCTAGCATAGTACGTAGCCGATCTATCTACCTTAGTAGGATCTTTGCCCGAAAATGCTCCGCCACCGTGCGGACACATTCCGCCGTACGTATCTACAATAATCTTTCTGCCCGTAAGTCCGCTATCGCCGTGCGGTCCGCCTATAACGAATCTGCCCGTAGGATTTATCAAGAATTTGGTATCCTTGTTTACCATGTCGGCAGGAACTATCTTCAAAATTACTTCGTCTATGATGTGCTTACGGAGCTGATCCAAATCTACATCAGGATCGTGTTGAGCCGAAAGAACAACCGTATCCACGTAAGCGGGCTTGTCATTTACGTAAGCAACCGTAACTTGAGCCTTGCCGTCCGGTCTAAGTCCCTTGACAACACCTTGCTTTCTTACTGCCGTAAGACGTTGAGTAAGCATGTGAGCAAGCGCTATCGGAAGCGGCATAAGCTCAGGTGTTTCGGTACAAGCGTATCCAAACATCATACCTTGATCTCCTGCTCCAATACGGTCTGCAGGATCAGCCGACTCCTTGCTCTCTATTGCATCGCTAACTCCCATAGAAATATCCGCAGATTGCTCGTTTATATACGTCAAAACTGCGCAATTATGATAATCAAAGCCAAGCGACGAATCGTTATAACCTATCTCCTTGATTACTCCACGCACAACTTTAGGAATATCTATATATTGCTCGGTAGTGAATTCGCCCATAACCATAACCATACCGGTGGTGCAACAAACCTCACACGCCACGCGCGAATTAGGATCGCCCTTAAGCGCCTCATCCAAAATACCATCCGAAATGGCGTCACACACCTTGTCCGGATGTCCTTCGGTTACACTTTCACTAGAAAACAACTTGATTTTATCCATAGTACCCTCCAAAAATGGAAAATAATGCTCTAAGTAAATATTATACAATATTTACCGCTACTAGTCAAGAGTTTAAGGTCTATTTTGTTACTCTAAGCAATACTCTTTTGTTTCAATCGCATATGGATATTTTGCCCCATCGCGCTTTATGCCGCAATTATTGTGATAGTAACGCTGTTTTAGCCATTATAGCTACTTAAACAGTTGACAATTACTTAAAAACAAGGTAAACTTATGTAGTTTACGAGAGGTTTTTTATGGCAAAGGAAAAAGAATTTGTAAAAGAAATTGCATCTATCCACGAGAACTTTCCTCAGTGGTACACAGACGTTGTGCTTAAAACGCAGCTTGTCGACTACGGCCCCGTTAAGGGCACGATGGTAATTCGCCCTTACGGCTATGCGATTTGGGAGCTTATCCAAAAAGAGCTTGACGCTCGATTTAAGGAAACAGGCCACGAAAACGCATATTTTCCGCTATTTATCCCATACAGCTATTTGCTTAAAGAAGCAGAGCACGTCGAAGGCTTTGCGCCCGAGGTTGCAATAGTTACAAAGGCAGGCGCGGCAGAATTGTCCGAGCCGCTCGTAGTTCGCCCCACTAGCGAAACGATTATTTGCGAAATGTACTCTAAGTGGGTTGAGTCTTATAGAGATTTGCCCATGCTTATCAACCAATGGGCAAACGTTGTAAGATGGGAAAAGACCACCCGTCCTTTCCTTAGAACAAGCGAATTCTTGTGGCAAGAGGGTCACACTCTCCACGCATCCGAGGAAGAAGCACAGGAAGAGACCTTGAAAATGCTACACGTATACGAAGAATTTGCACACAACGTCTTGGCTATACCTATGTTTATGGGACAAAAGAGCGAAAAGGAAAAGTTTGCGGGAGCTAAAGCAACCTACTCTATCGAAGCTATGATGCAAGACGGTAAGAGCTTACAGTCGGGCACTACCCACTTCTTTGGAACTAACTTCTCCGCCGCATTTGATATCAAATATCTTGACCGCGACGGCAAGCTCAAAAATCCGTACCAGACATCTTGGGGCGTTTCCACAAGACTTATCGGCGCGATTATTATGTCGCACGGTGACGAGCGCGGACTTTGCTTACCTCCGCGCGTTGCTCCCATACAAGCTGTTATTATCCCCGTCGCTATGCACAAAGCAGGCGTTAAGGAAAAGTGCGCAGAAGTGTTTGAGTCGCTCAAAAAGAATTTCCGCGTAAAGCTTGACGATAGAGATTACAGCCCCGGCTGGAAGTTTAATGAATACGAAATGAAGGGTGTGCCCGTTCGTATCGAAATAGGCCCCCGTGATATCGAAAACGGCGTTGCAGTACTTGCAAGACGCGATATAGAGGGCGGCGCGAAGATTCAAGTTCCGCTTGACGAGCTTAACCAAAGACTTGCCGCGCTTTTGGATGAAGTGCACGAAAATATGTACAACAAGGCGCTTAAGTTCAGAGATTCGCACGTAAAAACCGTAAGCAATATAGACGAGCTCAAAGAAGCAGTTGACGGCGGCAACTTCGCCCTCACGATGTGGTGCGGCGACCGTGAATGCGAGGATAAAGTTAAAGAGCTTACTAATGCATCCACCCGTAATATGCCGTTTGACCAAACTCCCTGCGGTGATACCTGCGTGTGCTGCGGCAAAAAAGCAACCAAAAAGATTTACTTCGGTAAAGCGTATTAATTAATAAACAAAAAAGATCGGATAAACTTAAATGCACCTCAAAAGTTGAACACTTTTGGGATGCATTTCGTTTATTTAGCTTATCTTTTTTTATGACTTTGCTCTACAATTTAGCTTTGCTTATTCCATACTACTGGCGTTACTCCATCTATGTCATAATGCCAGTAGTTGTCTTCTTCCGTGGCTCAGTTAAGCTAAAATAGTAGATTGTTGCATCAGCAAGATTGCTGTTGCCGTTTTCGTCTATTTTTATCTCGCTCCACTCTTGCGCTGTTCCTGTATAATATACGCTTGTTAAACCACTGCAATAATCGAACGCATATTCTCCTATGCTCTTACCGCCTGTTATTTCTACTGTTTTTAATGAACTAGGCACATAATCCTTATTATTAGAAGAGCTAGTTGCTCCGAATATATATCCAAAGTGCGTATTATCCGCTCCGTCCTTAGTTGCGCCTACAAATGGTAAAGTTACACTTGTTAATCCACTGCAACCACGGAACGCAAATTCTCCTATGCTTATTACGCTATTAGGTATTCTTATGCTTGTCAAGCCACTACAACCCTCAAACGCTTGTTTTCCTATGCTAGTTACAGGTTTTCCTTTGTACTTAGACGGCACTATTACCTCAGTGTCACTTCCTTCGTAGCCAACTACGCTATATTCGTCGCCCACTAATTCAAACACGAGCCCTTCTGTGAATTTTTCGCAAGCAGTAAAAATAAAGCCTACTACAAGAATAAAACTAATGCAAAAAACGGAAGCCAACAATCTCTTTCTCACCGTATAGTCCTCCGTATGTCTTTCTGTTATTATATATGATAGCATACTATTACTATATTATCAAGCAATATATTGCCTAGTTGCGATTAGAATGTGAAACATAGATTTTGACCTTATTATATGCGCAAAAATTAGGTTCAAGAAACAAAAGAAAGCTAAAAAGACAAAGAAAAAAAGCGTACCCACATGAGATACGCTTCTATATATAATCTTGACAATTAAAAACAACTAAAGCTACGTGGAGCTTCTCTGCTCCAAGGCATTACTTTTCTACTGCTTTTATGCTTCACAGGTTCTTATGTCTTATTGGTTTCGCTATGCTCCATTGCACAGCTTAACTCTTAAAGGAGGTGATCCAGCCGCA
>JAFVXL010000077.1 GCA_017501145.1 Clostridia bacterium
GTATATCTTCTTAAGTTATAATAACGAAGGCTTAATGTCTTTCGATACTATTGAAAAGATTATGAAGAAATACGGCAAATATAAAGTATATATGCAACAATACCGTCGCTTTAAGGCTGATAACGCAAGAGATGCTAAGTCTGATTCAACTATTGAATATTTACATTGTTTAATTAAGGATATCTAATGAGTAAAATTAACGACCTTGATATGACAAAATGGAAAGAACTTACCGACGTTTGGACGGATAGTCTATGGATTATTCCACAAAGAGATAATTCGGGCGCTCACGACGGACATTATCACGGTAATTTCGTGCCACAAATACCTCATCAACTGTTGACTCGATATACAAAAGCAGGTGATTTTGTTTTAGACCCTTTTGCAGGAAGTGGAACTACTCTCATTGAAGCTCAACGTATGGGCAGAAATTCTATAGGTATAGAATTACAACCTGATGTGGCAATGGAAGCTATTGGAAGAATTCACTCAGAACAAAAAGAAGGAATTATAGCCGATACCTTTGTAGATGATAGTAGGACGTTTGATACTAATCGAATTATAGATACGTACAAGATTAAAAACGTTCAGTTTATTATCTATCACCCACCATATTGGGATATAATCAAGTTTAGTGAAGATGCCAACGACTTATCCAACTCTAAAAACTTAGAAGAATTTATAGATAATTTTCGCCAAGTTGTTAAAAATACTTCTGCTATACTTGAAAGAGGAAGATATTGCGCCGTGGTTATCGGAGATAAATATGCAAACAGTCAACTTGTACCTCTTGGCTTTTATTGTATGCAAGCAATGCAACAAGAAGGGTTAACCTTAAAAGCAACAATAGTTAAAAATTTTGAAGAAACTAAAGGAAAAGCAAATCAAAAAGCACTTTGGAAACAACGAGCTTTACAAAACGGTTTGTATCTTTTTAAGCACGAATATATCTTTGTATTCAAAAAATAAAAAGGAGTATAATATGGAAGATTTATTAAACTTAGAATATGTGGACGAAGTTCAAAAAGAAGAAGAATCAGATGGCGTAGAAATTGCACGATATGCAATTACATCATATAGAACAGACCGCTCCGTAGACAACCTAATAAAATGGAAGAAACAAGGGAAATTATTTGTTCCTAAATTCCAGCGAGATTATGTTTGGAAATATAAAACGTGTGTAAAATTTATAGAATCTATTTTATTGGGACTCCCCATTCCAGATATTTTTGTATATAAAGAAGTTGTTGAAGGAAATGAAAAATATCATTTAATCGATGGGTTTCAAAGAATTTCAACGATAGAAGATTTCAAAAAAGGTATTTGGAAAGAAGGAACCTCATTAGAGAGAAAATTTAAAATAACAAATAAACAGTCAAAATGGTATGGAAAAACTTATGAAACTTTGTCCGATGAAGACAAAGAATATTTTGATGACTATATTTTTTCATTAACAATTTTTGACTCATCAGAAAAATCAGAATCTAAAAAGAAACTTTATATGACAGAAGTTTTCGAGCGCATAAATACAGGTTCTATGAAGTTGTCTGAGCAAGAAGTTAGAAACGCTGTATATTCAGGCGAAGTTCTAGATAAAATAAAAACTATAACCGAAACTGAATCTTTCAAAAGTTTAACTGCAAGAGATTCTTCAATATTGGATAGGAAGAAAAATGAAGAGATAGTCTTGAGATTTGCAACATATTACTTAGCCTATCTGCGTCACTTAGATGGTAAAAACAATTTCTTTGATAGTGCCGATACATTGTTTAGTTCTTCAAAGAACGAAATGCTAAGCAACTTCTTATATTATTCAAATAAGGCAGCTATAGATTACGAAAATATTTTGGAACAAGTAAAAATAGCCCTTGGTTTAATTAGTAAATTTGATAATCAAGCTTTTTATGCTCGTTCTAGAGATAATACCAAAATTTCAGACAAGGTTCATGAAATATTAGCAGAGGCTCTTGTTATTTGTGCAATAGAATTAAAGTCATTTTCAAAAGATGCAACATTTCTAGAAGAACTAAAAGAAAAAATTTGGGGAGACGAAACCTCAAAAGAAACATTTATAGTTTCAACAACTTCATTAGATAATGTCGTTAAAAGAGTTAATTATATTAAAGAAAGGCTAAGATAAACTATGGAATTAACAAAAGAAAACTTGGATTTCATTCATCAAAGCCTTTTAGAAAGAATAAGTGACATACATAAAATCATTTTAGGCGAAGATGCAACTGCAGATGAGAAGCTTAATAAGTATACAAAAATCAGTTCGTATTTTTTTGTTTCTGCGGCTATCGAATCTCTTGTTATTTTTATCATTGATAAAAAATATATAGCAGACCCATTTAGTCTATCTTTTATGCATAGTAAAATGAAGTTTTCTGGTGCATTTTTAGAATTTGACTTGATAGAAAAGCTGCTTTCTTCTTTTAACTATAATGATATTAGAATAAATGATTTTACTAATGTCTTTTATCCTGTATGCGAAAAACAAATTAAACAATGTGTTGCAAGAACGGGCGGGGACACTCTTTTTGAGCAAGAGTCATTTGGAGAGATATATAAAGCTGTTAAATCTGAAAGAAATAGAATTGCACATGAATTTACTTGGACAAATAATAATTTTACAGCTGGAATGTTAGTAAAATTTCTCAAAACATATTATGTTTTATATCTATATGCTTTAACATTAATTGAAAAGTGAGAGATTAATCCTCTCACTTTAATTTTGAAATAAATTTATTTTTTCTCCTGTAAATGCTTCTTAAATTCTATCGGGTCATACCAATAACAACCTTCACAAGCGTTTTCTTCTTTATTGTGGGTTGCTCCACCTTCATAATATGACATGGGATATCCCAATTTTTTAGCATCATAGCGGATACCCGTTCTGCGACATTCTTTACAGTATTGACGTTTTGCATCGTTAGCAGCTTTGCTTAACGGTTGGAAATCTTCTAAACGTTGGTCTTCGTTTCTCATAACACGGTCTTCATTTTTCATTCCGTTCTTATGGTCGACTTCGGGATTAGATGTTCCCAACACAACACAGCGTTGAGCTCTTATTGTTCTTTTTATATCTGCTCTTATATGTTGAGAGTAGTCGCCATTATTAAGACCATTTAAGCGTATTCTATCTATGCCGTTGCCAGGAGTAATGCTCTTATCAAACTCGATGACGTATTTTCTTGCAAGCATAGATTCTTTTCTTGCCCAAGACGCTCCGTTTCCAAAAGTCAAGCAAGCATATTCGCCAACAAATTCGCCTATATCTACCCAACGACTAACACCGTTCTCGTCAGGCTGTGCAAGTTTAATAAACAATTCAGTCTTTGTCATTTGTTTCTCCTTCTGTTTAATTAGTCTATAATCAAATTTTCTAAATTAAATTTATCGCAAGCAAAAAAATCACTTACGGTTATATTGAAAGCGCTAATTATTTTTATAAGTGTCTTTAAATTGCAACTTTGATAACGCCCACTCATTATGCAAAGCATTGTGTTATGAGTAAGCCCTGAAAGCTGTTCTAATTTATATTGTGACATATTCTTTTGAGTCAATAATTCTCTTATTCGAGAAGAAATCGCTTCGTTTAATTTCATAACCACCTCGATTGTTTTTATTAAGTACATTTTAACATGCTTGATTGTAATAAATAAGCCAATAAAAACAATCATTTTGCATTTTGTGTCTTTATTTGTATTTTGACTGAAAGTATAATAACTTAGCTAAAATTCAATTTTGGCACTAATGCGGCGCTTGTCTTGATACAAGTCGGCTTCGCTTTTGCAAAAAGAAAAAAGCCCTTGCAAAAGGACTTTAAGATAAAAAAATAACCTAACCCAGAACTAAAGTTCGGATTAGGTTACGATTGGCGGAGAGAGAGGGATTTGAACCCTCGGTACCCGTTAGGGTACGCACGCTTTCCAAGCGTGTGCCTTCGACCGCTCAACCATCTCTCCATAGGCGAAATTTCAGTCGCGAAACATATTCTACCACAATAGAAATAAAAATGCAACTGATTTTAGCGCTTGCGTGAAAAAATGCTTAAAATTTATCTTATTGCATTATATTAAGGCGTGATATAAAGGCACGGCTAAGGCTTTTTTCTCATACGATGAACAATAGGGGGAAGCCGTATACTTATGATTTTGATTGTTACTACGATAGCAGTTCCGTTTTTGGGGACTGCGATAGGCGCACTTACTTCGCTATTTAGCAAAAAGGAAATAGCTAAGAGCAAGCTACTATTCGGCTTTGCGGCAGGAGTTATGATAGCTGCATCCATTTGGTCGTTGCTTTTGCCGAGCTTAGAGATAGCAGCGATGCGAGGAGATATAGAATTTGTTCCTGCTGCTATAGGATTTATTTTTGGAATAGGACTACTTATATTGCTTGACGCGTTTGCTTTGTCAGCTGAAAACAAACGAAGTAAAATGCTTGCTATTGCTGTAACCGTGCACAACGTCCCTGAGGGGATGGCGGTAGGGGCGGCGGTTGCGGCGGCCTTGTTTGGAGCAGAGCTTTCTATTGCGGCGGCCTTGTCGCTAAGTATTGGAGTTGCGCTTCAAAATATTCCCGAAGGAGCTATAGTTAGCTTACCCTTAATGTCAGACAAAAAGAGTAAGCTTAGAGCGTTTGGGATAGGCGTGCTATCGGGAGCCGTTGAGCCTATCTCCGCCCTGCTGACTGTTATGCTGTATGTTGCCACATCAGCCATACTGCCGTATATGCTTTCGCTGGCGGCGGGAGCAATGTTTTACGTTGCGATCAAAGAGCTTGCGCCCGAAATTAAGAGCGGCAACAAGGGTATGATTGGCTTTACTTTGGGATTTATCATAATGATGATAATGGACGTGTGTCTATAACGCAAGCTACAGAAAAAAATTATTGCGTATTGTGCTACACAAAAGATTATAAAATTTGACCTTTTTTTCGGAGTATGATATACTTGGTTTATACATTAAAGGGGGCGACTATGAAGGTAGCGCTAATTACAAACGGATTTTTCGTTAATCAAAAAACCGAGGAAATTAGGGAGCTTTTAGCCGGCGCATTTTTGAGCAAAGGCGTTATTCTTACGCAAGTGCGAAATAGCGAATTAATTGCGGGTAACGGTTTTAGTGAGCTAAAAGACGTAGATGCGGTGTTGTTTTGGGACAAGGACGTACTGCTTGCGCGCCATCTCGAAAATGAAGGACGGCTTGTTATAAATTCTTCGTCAGCGCTGCAAATTTGTGACGATAAGGCTCTTAGCGCAGTAGTTATGGCTAAGGCGAATTTGCCTATGCCTAAAACGATACTTTCTCCATTTACGTATGCAAATATAGGATTTACTGACCTGAAATTTTTGGATAACGTAATTGCTAAGCTCAGCTTTCCTATAGTGATAAAGGAAACGCACGGATCGTTTGGTCAGCAGGTTTATCTTGCGAGAGATTACGACGCTCTCGTGGCGATTGTTCAAAAAATCGCGCCACGTCCCATGATTTTTCAGCAATATATCGAGTGTGGCAACAGCGATCTTCGTCTGCAGGTGGTGGGCGACAAGGTTGTTGCCGCAGTAAAAAGAGAAAGCAAAAACGGTGACTTTAGAGCAAATGCAACCTTGGGCGGAATTATGACGGCGTACACTCCAACGAGCGAAGAACGTGATTTGGCAATAGCGGCAGCCAAAGCGGCGCACGCCGAAATTGCAGGAGTTGATATTTTGCAAGGGGACAAGCCGTACCTATGCGAGGTAAACGCCAACGCGCATTTTAAGCGACTTATGGATGCAACGGGAATAGACGTAGCGGATCTTATAGCCAAATACGTAATGAGTAGAGCATGAAAGGAATAATAGTTTACGACGAGCTTTCGTTGCAAAAGAATAGGTTTTTTGCAAACAAGCTCAAGGAAGAATTGAATAATTTGGGCGTTGAAGCAGAGATTGTTCTTTCGCTTCCGCATTACCAATACGATTTTGCTGTGATGCGCGTTTATAACGAAGATATAAGCACGGCTCTTGACGAGCTTAACGTGCGCACTTATAATAATTCGTTTGTAGCCAAAATATGCAACGACAAGTGGAAGACGTACCAGTATTTGAAGGAGCACGGAATTGCGCTTGCGCCAACGCAAAAGGCGCAAAAATGCGATATTCCCTTTCCGCGCGTGCTAAAGGCTAGGCACGGACACGGCGGAAGCGAGGTTTTTTGGACGAGCTGTCAAGAAGAATATGACAAAGCCTTGGACAAAATGCGTGACAGCGCGATAGCTCAGCCACCCGTAGGAAAAAAAGGACGGGATTTGAGAGTATACGTTATAGGCGGAGAGCCTATTGTGGCTATGCTTAGACAAAGCGATACCGACTTTAGATCCAACTTTAGTCTTGGCGGTGGCGCAGTTAGGTACGAGCTTAGCAGCAAGGAGGCTGATTTAGTAAGGCGCATAGCCAAGCTATTTGATTTTGACTTTGTGGGTATAGACTTTTTGATAGGGCAAGACGGGCTTATTTGTAACGAGATAGAAGATGTGGTGGGGTGTAGGATGGTATACACTTACACGGACGTAGATATTATAAAAAAATACGCCGAGCATATAGTTTGCTCGCTAAAAAGCGGTAAAAACGCTTGAAAATATTTTTGTAAAGTATTAGAATATATATTGAGGTGAAATTATGGTAAAACACGTAGTTATGTATAGACTTAAGGACAAAAGCAACGCTGACGAAATGATCGCAAGATTTAACTCGATGCGTGGCAAAATTGACGTGCTCAGAAGTCTTTGCGCAGGCAAGGACGAAATAAAGAGCGCAAGAGCGTATGACGTTGCGCTTATTTGCGAGTTTGACAGCATGGAGGATTTGGAAATTTACGCATCTCATCCCGTGCATTTGCCCGTAAAGGAGTACGTGCATTCGGTTATTGAAGAAGCGCATTCGGTAGATTTTATTTTTTAGGAGTTAATTATGGTAAACAAGTTACTTTGTGATATAAGCAAGTCATATACGCCCTTTCACGCAGTAAACAGGGCGGCTGAAATTTTGGACGGCAACGGTTTTGAGCGTATAAGAGAAGAAAACGAGTGGAATCTTAAGGTTGGCGGCAAATATTACGTAACCAAAAACGATAGCGCATTGATTGCCTTCGTTGTAGGCGACAATAAGTTCAATATCGTTGCGGCTCATACCGACAGCCCTGCGCTCAAAATTAAGGCTAAGGCGTCTACTACCGTTGCTCAGTTTTGCAAGCTTAACGTAGAAACGTACGGCGGCGGAATTCTTTCTACTTGGTTTGACCGCAAGCTCGGTATTGCAGGTAGAATTATTGTAAAGACGGACGACGGAGTTAAGTCAATTTTGGTAGAAGGCGGTATTACCGTAGTTATACCTAATCTTGCTATCCATCTTAACCGCGGTATAAACGAAGGCGTGGCTATTAACGCCCAAAGAGATATGTCGCCCGTAATCGGCAACGAGAACGTTACGATGGAGGAGCTTTTTGCTAAATATGCTGACGGAAGCAAAATTTTGGACTACGACCTTTTCCTTTATGTAAAGGAAGATCCGTACACCTTTGGCGTAAACGATTGCCTTATCGCGTCGTCCCGTCTTGACGACTTAGAGGGTGTATACGGCGGCCTATACGCGCTTACCAGCGCTAAGCCGACCAACACGGCTGTGCTTGCGCTTTATGACAACGAAGAAGTTGGCAGCGCAACAAAGCAAGGCGCCGGCTCAACCTTCCTTGCGGATACGGTAAGAAGAATAGGGATAAGCCTTGGCAAAAATGAGGAAGAATATTATATGGCGCTTGCAAAATCTATGATGGTGTCTATGGACAACGCTCACGGCAAGCACCCCAATCGCCCTGACTTAAGCGACCCGACTAACGAAATCTTGCTTAACGGCGGAATAGTTATTAAGCACCACGCAAACCAACATTATACGACGGACGGAATTTCGTCGGCTATTATCAAAAACGTGTTTGATAAGGCTGGCGCAAAATACCAAGATTTTTATATGCGTAGCGATTTGCGTTGTGGCGGTACGCTTGGCGCGATATCTTCGTCGCAGCTGTCTATTAAGAGCGTAGATATAGGTCTTGCTCAATGGGCTATGCACTCGGCTGTAGAAAGCGCGGGCGCAAAAGACTTTGATGAGCTTGTAGTTGGATTAAGAGCATTTTTTGATGCAAGCGAAGAATTGATTCAAAAATAATTTTAGGAGAATATATAATGAGCGGATGCACACATGATTGCAGCACTTGCGGAGAAAGCTGCAGCAGCAGACAAGAAGAAAAAATAACCAAAGAGCTTACTAATCATCATAATCACATTAAGCGTGTAATCGGTGTAGTAAGCGGTAAGGGTGGCGTAGGTAAATCTATGGTAACCTCGCTTCTTGCAGTAGAAATGTCGCGTAGAGGATACAAATGCGGCATTATAGACGCTGACATCACAGGACCTAGTATTCCTAAGGCTTTTGGTATTACGGCTAAGGCAACCGGGGACGAAAACTTTATTATGCCCCCCACGACCAAAAACGGTATGCCTGTAATGAGCGTAAATTTGTTGCTCGAAGACGAAACCGATCCCGTTGTTTGGCGCGGACCTGTGCTTGCAGGAGTTGTTAAGCAGTTTTGGAAGGACGTTGTATATGGCGAGGTAGATTATATGTTTGTGGACATGCCTCCGGGAACGGGTGACGTACCCCTTACGGTATATCAATCGCTTCCGCTTGACGGAATCGTTATCGTAACCTCTCCGCAAGATCTCGTTAGCATGATAGTAGGCAAGGCAATCAAGATGGCTAAGCTTATGAGCGTGCCTGTAATAGGACTTGTAGAGAACTTTGCTTATGCGGTATGTCCCGACTGCGGCAAGCATATCGAGATATTCGGAAAAAGTCATCTCGAAGAAACAGCGGCAAAGTTCCGTTTGCCTATGCTTGCTAGACTTCCCATTTCGCCCGAGCTCGCTCGTTTGGTTGACGAAGGAAGAATCGAAGAAAATAGCGTAACCGAGCTTAAGGCTGCAGCTGATCTTTTGGCTCAGCTTAATAGATAATGATAACCGACTTAACTCAAGGCAAGCCGTCAAAAATGCTGTTTAATCTTGCTTTGCCTATGGTAATAAGCATATTATTTCAGCAATTATATAATCTTGTTGACTCAGTTATTGTAGGCAGATTTGTAGGTGGCAACGCCTTGTACGCAATAGGATCATCGTTTTCGTATACGATGGTCTTTTTGGCAGTTGCGACAGGCACGAGCGCAGGATTGACGGTTGTTGCGGGTAAGTTTTTTGGTTCAAAAAAGTACGCTGACCTAAAGACGACAATTAGCACGACGTTTATAGGTATGTTTGCCGTTTCTATACTGTTTACCGTGCTTGGAGCGCTATTGAGCGAGCCGGTGCTTAGACTCTTAGGAACTCCCGATTACATAATAGAGGATGCAGTAATTTATTTGCAAATATTCTTCTATGGCTTGACGTTTATATGTATATATAACGTCGTAGCGGGCGCATTTGCAGCTGTTGGGGACTCAAAAACCTCACTTGTATTTTTGATAATTTCGTCGCTACTTAATATTGCACTAGACCTTTTGTTTGTATGCGTCTTTAATATGGGAGTAGCGGGCGCGGCGTGGGCAACGCTTATTTCGCAGGCTGTTTCGGCTATTCCTGCCTTGTTCGTGCTTTATAAGCGAGTGAATAAGCTCCCAAGCGAGCCTAGTCCGTGGTTTAGCTTTAGACATCTTAGGGTAGTCGTTCGTATAGCAATTCCAAGTATGGTTCAGCACGTAATCGTTTCTCTTGGCAATATGCTTATTCAAGAGCGCGTCAACTACTTTTCAACGAGCAACGAGGCGATAGGAACTGCGTACACGGCAGCGATAAAGCTCAATACCGTTGCGATTAACTGCTTTGTAACGATAGGTAATGCAACTAGTAGCTTTACAGCGCAAAATCTCGGCGCAGCAAAGCCGGATAGAGTCAAAAAGGGTTTTGTGGCAGGATCTTTGATTTCCATTTGTGTAGCAATTCCGCTTATCTTGATATATTGCTTTTTTGGCGACTACGCGCTCCAGCTTTTTCTTGCGGAGGGAACGAGCGAAAACATAAGCGAAATACTACGGGTAGGCAGGCAGTTTCTTAGTATAATCTCGCCGTTCTATTTGATAATACCCGTCAAGATAGTGACAGACGGAGTGTTGCGCGGTGGTGAGTGTATGGGGCAGTTCTTGGTGTCAACTTTTGCAGACCTGTTTCTTAGAGTGGTTATTGCATATTTGCTTACGCTGTTTACACCGCTTGCCGAAGTAGGTATATGGTGGTCTTGGCCGATAGGCTGGACAATTTCAGTCGTTATTTCGCTTGTCTTTTACTTTAGGGGCAAATGGCAAGCTTCCGGCAAAAAAAATGAAGAGCCAAAGCGTCAAGTAGAATAAAAATCAACAGTAGAATAGTTAATAATGTCGACTTATTAGAATATAAGTCGACATTTTTTATAATTAAATGCGATATAAGTAGTGGTATAATCGCATAAAAGAGGTATATTTATGCAAAAAAAAGATTTCGTCGTACACATAGGCGCAGCCGTAACGTTTTTGATATTGAGCTTTGTGGAATTTATGGATATTTCGTCGCTTGGCGTAGGACTTTTGGCGGCGCTTTATGCTCTTAACATAAATGTTATTATTTCAGCAACGTTTATGGTATTGAGCGCGCTTGTGGACTTTTCGTGGGCTAAACTGATTTATAACGTATCGGCAGGGCTTGTCTTTGCAATACTTTGGATTGTATCTAAAAGGTTTAAGCTAAGTGGTAGGTGGACGGTAGTAGGCGCGTTTTTTTCTCATACGTACCTTATAGTTTTGGCCATTTTACAGCAAATAAATATAATTGCCGCTATAACTAACGTGTTTTTGTCGCTTGTTTTTGCGTATTTGTGTTATAGCTTCGGTGTACCTATTCTAAAAAACAAGCTAAGGTATAAGTTTTTGGACAGCGAGCTTATTGCGGGCGGTATTATAATGATTGCTCTTTCGATAGGACTTAGCGCAATTGAGCTGCCCTTTCCGATAGTGGCGGCGGTTTTTGCGTTTTCCGTGTTGTTAGGTGCAAAAATTTTTGGGCTTAGCGCTTTGTGGATAGGGTTATGCTTTGCGCTTGGAAACGCTATTTGTAGCGGAATTGAGCTGGTTGGGGCGTTTGCGCTTATGTCACTGACTGCGCTGATATTTATTCCTGCGCCAAAGATACTATCACCGCTTTCTCTTATAATGTCGTTCGTAATGTACGTATTCTTCTTTAACGTGATGCCTTCTCAAATGTGGATGTGGCTCGTAGCGCTATTTGTAGGTGGCTTAGCGTATATATGTATACCTGCTAAGGAGATAGATAGAGCAAAGGAGTTTTTTGCGCCAAGCGGCAGAAGGGCGCTAAGAGCTATGGTTAATCGTAATCGCGTGGCAACGGGCGAAAGGCTACAGTCAGTAAGCGACGTTTTTGGCAAAATGAGCGTAATTATGCAGTCCGAAGAGGAGATAAGCGACAAGCATTTATACGCGCTTAAAGAAAATCTTGTTGGCTCGGTATGCGCATTATGCAAGCGGTACGAATCTTGTATGGAATGCGGTATTATGGTGAGCGTAGGACAGGTAATGGAAAGCTCGTTAGAACTAGGACGCACGGCAGTTAGCGAGCTGCCTGACCAAATAAAGAGCTCTTGTATAAATATAGCCGCTCTTATTTCACGTTCGGCGGCGTTAGCTGAAGGATTTTTGGCGAAAAAAGCGGAGCTTAAATGTGTCAATTTTGCTAAAAAAATGGTGTCCGTGCAGCTAAAAGGGGTTTCGGATATGCTTGCCTCTATGGCGCGAAAGGAGGCAGAGCTGCTTAAGTTCGATCAAAGCGTAGAGGAGAAGATTGCCGAAGAGCTTACATATAGGGGCGTGGTGACGAGCGAGGCGTTGGTTAGCAAGGGAGATTGCGCCGTTATGCTTACGGTACTCACTCAGTCGCTTAACGTTAGCGTAATTAAGACTGTGCTCAAGAGTATTCTGGGATTTTCGTTTTGTATTAATAAGACTGAAAGCGGATCTCAACCGGACTGGACGGTGGTGTACGCTTCTGTCAATCCAAAGTTTGACGTGGTGTTTTCCGTTTCGAGCTGCGCTAAAGATAAAAACGGTGTAAGTGGCGACACGCACTCGTTCATCAAGATAGACTCGCATCGCTTTATGATGGCGGTATGCGACGGCATGGGAAGTGGGGAAAAGGCAAACAAATTTTCGGAATACACAATTTCGCTTATTGAGAATTTTTATAAGGCGGACTTTAATCATTCGTTGGTGTTAAGTAGTGTTAATGACTTTCTTTCGCTTTCGTCCGAAGAGATTTATAGCGCGGTAGATATTGCCGTAGTTGATTTAAGCAGCGGTATATGCGACGTAATAAAAATAGGCTCGCCTACAAGTTATCTAAAGACCAAGGAAGGAGTACTGCGAATAGAGGGCTCAGCTCTGCCCATAGGCGTTTTGGATGAAATGAAGCCTACGATAGTAAGCTATCCTATAAAAGGTGGCGAGACGATAGTGTTTACTACTGATGGGGCGGCTGACAGCTATCAAGGTAACGCGCTTGCTGACGTTATAAACAATTCGACCAAGCTGCCTGCCGAGCTATGCAAAATGGTTGTTGACGGCGCATTGCGTAATACCGGTTCACCCATAGACGACATAACTGTGGCGGCTTTTCACGTTTTTGAGACGATATAAATAGTGGGTTGACAAAATCTAGCGGCAGTGGTATAATAACAAAAGCTTAATAGCGCTAATTGCGCTTGGAGGTGTCAATGAAGATTTATTATATTTGCGTAATAAGCGCGTTAATTGCGCTTTGCTTAGTATTCTTTGTCATGATGGCGGTAGGTAACAGCAAGGGCGTAAAGATAGCGTCTTATGTAATTTCCGCTTTGTGTATGATTTTGAGCTTGGTGATTTGGTTGGTTGTGTTTAGGTTAATAGATATTCCGTTCCTGTCGCCAATTATGGACGAATTGTATTTTGAGCTGCTTGCTCTTGGTCTTACGGTAATAAGCACAGCAGAGCTCGGCGGTCTGCCGTGCAAAAGGATTGTTTCTAAGGATAAGCCGACAGTGGCAAAAGATGAAGAAACGCGCCAAAAGCAAGAGTGTGAAATTAGCAAACGAAAAAAGGGCGAGCGTATTCACGGAGAGTACACGATAATAAGAGAGTAATTGACAAACAAAAGAAAAGTGCGTTAAGACTAAAAAAGTGTAACGCGCTTTTTGTTTTGTCAAAAGGCAGTTATATTTTTGCAATAACGGATATACTTATATAAAATCAATCAAAAAAGGAGAGAGTAAATGAAGGAATTGGAAGGAACGAAAACTCAGGCAAATTTGCTTGCCGCCTTTGCGGGAGAGTGCATGGCGCGTACTAAGTATGATTTTTACGGCGACAAGGCAAAAAAGGACGGCTTTGAGCAAATAGCCGCTTTGTTTTATCAAACGGCAGACAACGAAAGAGCGCACGCAAAAATATGGTTTAAGCTTTTGCACGGGGAGCTTAGACATACTAGCGAAAATTTGTTTGATAGCGCAGAAGGAGAGTATGCGGAGTGGGCGGATATGTATAAAGCCTTTGCTATTGCAGCAAAAGAGGAGGGCTTTGACGAAATAGCGTTAATGTTTGAAAAGGTGGCAAATATTGAGCAATCGCACGAACAACGGTATAGACAATTGCTAGACAACGTAAATAAAGGGACTGTCTTTGAAAAGGCGGAGCAAAAGGAGTGGGTGTGTCTTAATTGCGGACACGTTCATTTTGGAACACAAGCGCCCGAAAAATGTCCTACGTGCTCGCACCCACAATCTTTTTTTGCAGATAAGAGTGAGGTTTATTGATGGCATAATTGAAACAAAGCAGTCTAAATAAGGCTGCTTTTTTTATTGATTTTTGCTCTTTCGTGTGGTATAATGCTAATATAAAGACGATAGGAGTAAAAAGGTGAACAAAGGCTTGATGTCAAAATTCAAAGAAGCGCTTTTTTCGGTTTTGCCGGTAACGGTCATAGTGCTTGCGCTCTCATTTACTCCGCTTATCGACGTAACGGTGGGCGAAGCGGCAACGTTTGGCGTTTCGGCTCTTTTGTTGATTGTTGGAATAGGATTGTTTAATCTAGGCTCTGACCTTGCTATGACTCCTATGGGCGAACACGTAGGTCTTGGTCTTACTAAGTCAAAAAGGCTCAGCCTATTGCTTGTAGTGTGCTTTATTATGGGCGTGCTTATCACGGTAGCCGAGCCTGATTTGTCAGTTCTTGCAGGACAGGTGGCAGGGGTAATAGACGGAACTGCGCTTATCGTAACGATTGGTGTAGGCGTAGGGCTATTCTTGCTTATCGGTATACTCAAAATCGTATTTAAGTTAGACCTTTCGTCGCTTATTATATTTTTCTATATGATGCTTTTTGCTGTGTGCGCCTTGCTGTTTGATAGCGGAAACGGCGCCTTTTTGGCGCTTGGCTTTGATTCGGGTGGAGTTACGACCGGACCTATCACCGTGCCGTTTATTATGGCGCTTGGTGTAGGTGTTGCGGCAACGATAGGCGGCAAAAAGTCTAGAGAAAACAGCTTTGGACTTGTTGCGTTATGCTCTATTGGACCGATATTGGCGGTTATGGTGCTTGCGCTCACATCCACGGGTACTCCTACCTACGAGCTGCCGTTAGAGTCGTATTCGTTTGAGCTTATGATAGAGCACGTGCTGCTCAACTCGTTTGTTTCCGTAATTAAAGCGCTTGGACTTATAGTGCTGTTTTTCTTCGTTTTGCAATTTACCGTCCTTAAGCTGCCGCGCAGTAAAATAATCAAAATTATCATCGGTATAATTTATACCTTTGTTGGCCTTGTTATCTTTTTGTCGGCAGTTGAAATTGGATTTATGCCTATGGGATTCAGAATCGGTCAACAGCTTGCGGCAAGCGGCGAGGGCGCGTTAGTAGGGTTTGGATTTGTTATAGGCCTAGTGGTAGTTTTGGCTGAGCCTGCTGTACACGTTCTAAACAATCAGGTCGAAGAAGTAACGGGTGGCGCTATAAAGAAGCGTTCTATGCTTATCGCTCTTTCGATAGGCGTGGGCGTATCTATCGCGCTTGCAATGATAAGAATCATTTTTAAGTTTTCGCTTTTGTACTATCTTATCCCCGGTTATCTTATTTCGTTAGGGCTGTCCTTCTTTGTGCCAAAAATTTATACGGCAATCGCGTTTGACTCGGGTGGAGTAGCTAGCGGACCGCTTACGTCCAGCTTTATTTTGCCGTTTGCTATTGGAGCTTGCGAGGCGCTTAACGGAGTAAGCGAGGTTATGAGCTTTGCCTTTGGCGTAGTTGCGCTTGTTGCTATGACTCCGCTCATTACTATTCAGGCGCTTGGATTTAGGTCGGTAGTAAGCAAAAAGGTTAGTCGTACCTTAACAATGCGTAGAATTTTGCGTGCAGATGACGAGCAAATTATTAATTTTATGTAAAGGAGGCAGACGTGGAAGCTGAAATTAAAAAGCAAAAATCAAAAAAGGGCACAAGACAAAAATCAACTAAGAACGCGCCTGCCGCGGTTAATAGACTTGAACTGCTTTTTACCATAGTTGACAGAAACAAAGGCGATTTTTATGCCGACCTTATTCAGTCCTTTGATGTAAATATGCAGCTGCTCGTATTGGGTAGAGGAACTGCCCGCGCCGAGATTATGCGTTACTTAGGTCTTGACGATTCGCAAAAGACGGTTATTATCAGCGTAGTGCAAGCCGAAAAAGCAGAAGCTATTATGGGCGCGTTAGGAGATAAATTCAAAACGATAAAAAACGGCAAGGGTATAGCGTTTACCGTACCTATGTCTAGCATAATAGGCGTAGCAATATACGGATTTTTGAGTAACAACAAAAGCACGGTCAAGGAGGAAGGACAATGAGCGATTACGAACTTATTTTGTGTATAGTCAACGTAGGGTTTGCTGATACCGTTATGGACGTAGCGTACGAGTGTGGCGCGCGTGGCGGAACGGTTATCGACGCGAGAGGAACGGCAAACAAAGAGGCCGAAAAATTCTTTAAGATAACTGTCGAGCCCGAGAAAGAATTGCTTATGCTTGTCGTTCCGACCAAAATAAAAGGGGATATTATGCACGCCTTGTATAGACAGGTAGGGCTTAATTCGCCCGGACACGGTATTGCTTTTTCTATGCCGATAAGCGGAGTGGTAGGACTTACGCCCGAAGGTGGAATACAAAAGCAGGCTGAGGAAAATTAAAGTGCAATTTAATAGGCTTAATAGGGCTTGCAACCGCATTATCTTAATGCGGTTGTTTTATTATTTGTAACCGCAAAAAATGCTAAAAAAGCAGTTATTTTGTGATAATTGTGCGAATTAGTTCTTGACAAAAAAGAGCAATAGTAGTATAATTATATATACCTAACACGTTTTGTCGTGTACGTATGCGGCAAAACATTACTACAATCAAAACAACTGCCTAAATCGGTGTTGCATTGAAATATAAACTAAGGAGCAAATTATGAAGCTTTATGACATTATAGCGTGGGATGATCCAAGCGCCGAGTCTAACGACATAGTCGTTTATAAGCACGAGGCTGAGGATTTTAATTCCGGCGCTCAGCTTATCGTTCATCAAAATCAGATAGCCGTATTTTTTCAAAATGGTATTTCGTTGCATGCTTATCCTCCTGGAAAGCACACTCTCAAAACGTCAACCATACCGTTTTTGAAAAAGCTTGTTAATATACCTACGGGTGGGGAATCGCCTTTCCATAGCGAAGTGTTCTTTATTAACCTTGTTCGTATGACCGACCTTGGTTGGGGACTTAGAAATCCCGCTCAGTTCAGATTGTCGGTTAGCGGAGAGGACGATTATCTTTCGCTCAGACTTGGCGCTTGCGGTACGTTTGGTGTACATATTGACGGCGAAGAAGGCGCAAAAAGACTTTTGGAGCTTCTTACCGGTACTCAGGCGCTCTATACTAAGCGCGACGTAGAACGCGTGCTTAAGGGTAAGCTTACCGAAAAGGTTACTACGCTTTTGGGCGATACCATCAACGTCAAGAAAGCGGATATATTTAACCTTGCTCCGTATTATAGCATTTTGTCTGACGCTATGCTTGAGCAAATGAAGCCGTACTTTGCCGAATTTGGTATCGGCTTGGATTTGTTCTCGTTTGAGGCGATGGAGCTTGATAAGCAGTCGCAAGAGGATCTTAGAGAGTATGACAAGAGAAGACGCGAGTCTATTCTTAGAAAGAAGGAAATCACCGACGAGTCTATCGCTATGGCAGAAAAGCGTGCTAGAGAAGGTTATACCTATCAGTCCGAACGCGGATTTGACGTTATGCAAACAGCTGCTGCTAACGAAGGTATGTCCGGCACATTTATGGGCGCAGGTATGGGACTTGGTATGGGCGTTGGCATGGGCGGCGCGTTTGGCGCAGGTATGGCTGGCGTTGCGCAAAACACCATGGGTCAAATGAATCAAGTTATGAACCAACAAATGCAGCAACCCCAACAGCCTGCTCAGCAAGGCGGTTCGGCTTGTCCTAAGTGTGGATCGCCCGTTATGGCAGGCGCAAAATTCTGTGGCTCGTGCGGCAATCAGCTTGGCGCAGTTTGTCCGCATTGTGGCGCTCCCGTTATGCCGGGTATGAAATTCTGCGGTAACTGCGGCAAATCTCAGGCGTTGGCTTGTCCTAAGTGCGGATCTCAGCTCCAGCCGGGTATGAAATTCTGCGGTAACTGCGGTAATCAAATCTAAGGAGGAATATAAAAATGGCTAAAATTAAAAATAGATACCTTACGCTTATTGCGTGGGCGCTTATTTGGGTATTGTGGAACGTTCTCGTTCTTGTAATTGCCGACTTAGACGCTGTTTCGCCTAATTTTTGGTGCGGATTTGCATTTACCGAAGTGGCGTTTATAGTAGTAGGCGTGCTTATAGCTTTTACACAAGTTAATCAAAAAACAGCGATTATTTCGGTTTATACTCCGTATTATATCGTAACGGGAGTTTATTTCGCTCTTGCGTTTATTCTTAACTTTATTTTCCTTTTTATAAAGTCTGATAACGTAACTGCAGCAATTATCCTTAATGCTATCGTGCTTGTGTTCTATATAGTAGCTATGATAGTTTGCTATATGGGCTTTAGACATATCAACGAGAACGAAAAGGAGATAACCACAAAGGTTAGCGAAATTCGCACCTTAGAGGTTACCGTTGGAGCGCTTGCATATAAGACGACTGACATTGTAGTTAAAAACAAAATTAACGACCTTAAAAACAAAATTCACTTTTCTGATCCTATGGGCACAAGTGCAACTGCAAGCGCTGAGCAGGATATCAAATGCCAAATTGACGTTATTAACGACATGCTCAGCAGCGGTGTAGACCAAGCTGCTGTAATTGCGGCTATCGATGACGCAATAGCTAAGGTAGAAATAAGAAACAAGCTCCTGATGGCATCTAGATAAAAAACAAGGAGAGCCTTATGAAAAATACTTTGATGATGGTTAGCGACAAAGAAGAAGTCATAAAAGAGTTTAGCAACAAAAGAGAAAGAGCTGTTGTTACAGCAAAAAGACTTATTCTCGAAAACGACGAGTGCTCGTATAGCATTAGATTAGATGCTATAGGTGCAATTCAAATTATTCGCAAAAGCGCAAAAAAAAGCTTTTTGAGAATATATACGCTTAGTGGCGGCACCTTCTTCCCGTATATGAAGGGCTTTTGCGTGCAAATGCTTACGACAGACGAGCTTGCTGAGCTCGAAAAGACTCTCAGCTCGGTAATGTACGGCACGATAACCGAAGAACAGTAAGGTAAAATAGGATACAAAAGGAGAGGTTAGCATGCAAAGTAATGCATACAAATGTTCGTGTTGTCCTTACGTTTTTAAGGAAAATGAAATTAACTTCCAAACGAGAAGAGCAACGTGTCCAAGATGTGACGCAGTAACGACTTTCTCAAGAAGTGTAGTAAACGGCTCTACCGGAGTTTTGCATGACGTAGAAAACGCAGTTAAGTTTTTTGAGGAACGCAACTTTGAGTCGGCAAAAAGATTTGCTGAGTCCGCTTTGTCTGTTTCGTACGACAACGTGGTAGGCTTGTTTATCATAGCTTACTACAATGCGTATCACGCGTCGATAAAGAAAAGGTCTTACTTAGACAAGTTCTTTAACGAGGAGTTACCCGAAATAGGCGTTGACGCAGACGAAATGGATGCGCTTAAAAAGGTGCTCAAGAAGTGTCCGCTTCATTTGCTTGATTATGAGCAGTCGGTTTTGTCCAAGGTTTTGGCTACGACTGGCGACGAGAGAGATATTGCAGATTTCGTAGAAGCGTTTAGCCCTTACATAATAAGCAAAAGACCGAGTATCGAGTGGTTTACACCCAAAATGAAGGAAATATACAAAGAGCTTACTTCAAGAGCAAATTTACCCAAGACGTGGTACGCGCTATTTCAGCAAATTGCAACGAATCCCGATTCGCCCGAGCTTGAAAACACGTTTTATCTCAAGACCAAGACCGCAAGGTTCTATAACGACTACGTTTGCGGTGTAGGTGAGATTTTTGGCGCAATAAAAGACGAGGCACTAAAAAACAAGTTCGTCTCGGCTTTTGAAAAAAAACAACAAATTTTTGTTAATAAAATGAATAGCTAAGGAGGAGTTTATTCATGAGTGAAACTATTTCTATTGATTTAGGCCCAGTCATTCGCGCGGTTAATGCGCTTGGTAGCCAAATCAACCACGTAAGTGGACAAGTTGAGGCAGTAGGCAATTACGTTGCACAGGTTGACGGACGTGTTACAAAGCTTCAACAAGACTTTATCAAGATGATGGACGAGCAACGTAAGGCTGCTGCATTGCAACGCGCTCTTACCGAAATTATCCGTGTTCGTCAAGAGGTTGAGCAGAAGTTCGGTACGCACAAGCAGGTTCGTGACAATATGCTTGGTATTTTGCAAGCAACCGACGCTGCGCTTGTTACCACCAATACCGTTTCTAGAATCAGCGAAGAGCTTATGCTCAATGCTCCGTCGTATTGGCTTGCTCCCTGTCTTGTTGCTCTTGCTGCTTGGATTGCAAATGACGAAAAGCTTGCTATCCGCGCTGTAAACGAAGCTGTTAGACGTGACAGAGAAAAGACCTGCCTTTTGTTCGCGCTTGTTTGCCGTCGTAATGGCAGAACGGAAACCTGCTTTGAGTGGCTTTCGGAATACCTTAAGCTTCAATCGCCCAAGAATATGAAGAAGAGCGTTATTGCTTTCGTTGACGCATATACTAACGGCGTATTTGGAGTGGACAAGGATCGTATCTGCGACGAGCATATCGCACATTGGATGAAGGTTCTTAAAGACAGCAATCCTGACTTTGACCGTGAGCAGAAAGAGTATTGGAAGAAGTTCTTCAGCATTATCGGTGCTAACGCAGCTTACCACTCGGAAGGCTACGACGCTCTTAAGCAAATGTCGCCCGAATTCAACAGAATCGACGCGTTTGTTGGTAGAATTACCGCTGTTAACAACGAGGGTGGCGCAAGAGACCAAATCAATAGCGTAATCGGCGCTAAGGTAGACATGCAAAAGCTTATCTCGGATATCGACGATCAACTCAGCAAGCTTGTTACCCACTATGAAGAAGGTGAAGAAACCAAGCTCAGAGACGAAGAAAACGAGCTTGAGCTTATCAAAAAGCATAGAGGTGACGAGATTCGCGCTAAGAAAGAAATGGATGCTATTAAGAGCCGCAGAATTGACGTTCCCGTTGACTTTGCATCTAGACTTCGTAGCGCAGTACTTGAGCCTAACGCTCCGCTTTCTTCTAAGAAGACCTCGTATTTCCTTCTTAGAGAATATATCGTAGACGCATACAAAGAATATATTACTGAGAATAAAGATGCTTATCCCGAAGAAATTAACCTTCAGGTTAAGGAAAGCACTTCGTACGGTACATTCAACTGGAAAGGCGTAACCAAAAACGGTGAAAACGTTGAAGAGCTTAAGCAAACCATCAAGGAGCTTTATACCAAAGAGCGCAACAAGGCAGTTGAAAAAGAGCAGCCTGTTAAGTGGAAGCTTATTCTTGGATATATTTGCTTCTTCTTCCCGGGACACAATTATAAGAAAAAGTGTATTGCTAAGCAGGAAGCTGCTAAGAAGTTGTATAACAGCAAGTGCGTAGCAACCTTGAACAAGCTTGATGCAGCACTCAGCGCAAGACAGGATACCAACAGACTCGTTGATGAATTCTGCGCTAAGGAAGACTGGGATACTATTCAATTGAAGGAGGGTAAATAATCATGACTGACGAATTCGGTTTGGACGAATTCCAAGCAGAAGAAGGCTTGGAGCAATTTGGAGTTGAAGAAGATGCAGTAGAATTTGCAGAAGACCTTGAGGGCTTCGCATCCTGCTTCCCGAATTGGGATTTGCATCCTCCCAAGGCAAAATAAGTAATTTATACAAAAGGACGGACAAGCCTTTGGCCGTCCTTTTTTGTTAAAAAAACCCGCCATAGTCGCGGGCTAAGAGTAAATAATTTTGCAACAAAAAAAAGAGTAAACTCCACTGATGTGAACCCAAAAGTTTAGACAAAAAATTAAATTAAATATATTGGAATTGAGTTCGGTATTTAACTGGACTCATTTTCAATTTTAAAGATATTCTTTCATTATTGTAATAGTAAATATATTCGTGTAGTTTTTGTATGAAAGCGTTAACGCTTTCAAATTTTTCGCTGTAAATATTTCTACTTTAAGCCTACCAAAAAAGTTTTCCATAACGCTGTTATCTAAACAATTGCCTTTCCTTGACATACTTTGTGTTACGTTATGTTCTTTAAGCAAGCGTTGAAACTCTTTCATTTGGTATTGCCAGCCTTGTTACGTCAGTAGTAAGTTTTGTGTATGGAGCAGTAGCATTAAACTCACGATTAAGTATATTTGGAGCAATTTTTCCTACTTCTCCACGATACGATTTATACTTGCTTTTTCTTTGATTTCCGCGAATTTTTAGCGATTTCATTAGTTTTAAGACTGTTTTATGGTTAATTACATAACCTTTTTGTCTTAATTCTAACGTTATTCTACGGTAGCCA
>JAFVXL010000078.1 GCA_017501145.1 Clostridia bacterium
GCTCGTCTTCTTTTGACTTAAAGATATACTTAGCAAGCTTTGTTACACCCATAACAAGCTCAGCAATTTCTTGTCCAAAAAGCGAATAAACTTCCCCTTCTGTTGCATCAGTATCTTCTATCGTGTCATGCAAAAGCGCAGCGCCAAGAGTAGCGCTGTCTAATCCAAGCTCAAGTAAAATGTTTGCAACTTCTACCGGATGATGGATGTACGGCTCGCCATTTTGTCTAAACTGCCCACGATGCTTTTTTTCGGAATAATCAATGATTTTATCCAAAAGCTCGACTTGCTGTTCATCATAAACGAGTCTATAATTAGATTTAAGTTTTTCAATTACTACGTCCATAATGCCTCTTATATTCCTCAAAACGTCTATACAATGCCGAACTTGTCAAATCAGCCCTGACACCATTATTAAACTTAATATTAAACTCACCACTTGGAATAGAAACAAATCCTATATCTATAAAGACAAGCAAGCAAGTTATAAATTGCTTCAAACTTATGTTTACTCTTGTCGCTAACGACTTATAAAAACCCCAAAGCGTGCTTGACTTAACGTCCTTAAATCGCTTTATTGCATCATAATAATATGCAAAAACCGATCTATCTAATGAAATATCTTCCATTATATTATATTCATCTACCGACGGAATATAAACCTCTGCGTTAGAATTAGCATTTATATGTGATATAATGCTCGTACTTATTGGCTTATCTATAAATATTATTTTTTCGTAGCCGTATAAATCAAGATTTTCATCTATTTCGGGCGAAACAATTATTCTGCTATAATTGTTTTTTAACGAGCTAAACATAAAGTCATGCAATATTATGCTGTTGCCCTTATATTGCTTTAAGAACCACTCATACGACTTTCTGCATCCGCAAATCAACAAGGTTCCATAAATGTTATCGCCTATTATATCGTTAATCTTGATAGGATCGTACTTTTGAAATTTAGGCTCGTTAGAGCTTGTGAGCGCAGTCATTTTAATAAAATTTGCTGCCGCCACTTCATCGCTAAAGGTTAGCTTTTCGATCGAAATTCCACGCAAAATTCCACGAATATATTCCTTACCGTTATATATGTTCGTTTGAAATTCAACAACGAGCGATTTTTTGCCGTCCGTAGTTAAAAAATGATTTTTATTATAATTATTGAACGCAAAAATTTGAAAACTATCAGGCAGAGTTATTTGCGTATGCAAAATATTGCTTTTGCACGGCTGAACTTTCACCTTTGATTCATTTAACATAAAGAACGGCTTAGTGTTACTATTTCCCGTCGGCTCTAATAATTCAAGACAATCTATAAGCTTTTGGCTTATTTCGCTTTCGGATATCTCTATATCGTAAGTAAGCATTGGCTCAAAATATTCACGCGGGAAGCCTCTTAAATATTCGGCAACACGCTCCTTAAACGCAGGAATATTTTCGGGCAAAATCGAAAATCCTGCAGCTTGGGAGTGTCCGCCGTATTCAATAAGCAGGTCAGCGGCGTTAGTAAGCAAATTATAAATATTTATATCGGCAATACTGCGAGCTGTACCTTTATAAGTATTCCCCGACTTGACCAAAATAAACGACGGCCTATTAAACTCGCCCGACAAACGAGCGGCAACTATTCCTGTAATGCCCTTTTCCCACTCAGGATGGCTAAGGATAATACAACGTCTATCGATAATATTTTCTTTTTTAATATCTTCGATTGCTTCATCATAAAGCTTAGCGCATACGCTCTTACGCTTACTGTTATCTTCGTTGATGCTCTCAATAAGACTATTGATCCTATTAAGATTATCGGAGGTAAGCAATTCAAAAGCATTGTAAGCGTCACCCATTCTTCCTGCGGCATTAATTCTAGGCGCAATTTTGAACGCTATGTCGCTACTTGTTATATTTCCGGAAATTTTTTGACTTAAAAGCAGTGTTTTTAGTCCCAAATTCTTAATATTGCTGACCGAAGTAAGTCCAAGCTGAACAATAAGTCTATTCTCATCAACAAGCGGTACAAGGTCAGCTATCGTAGCAATAGCCGCTAACTCCCAAAACTTCTTAGCGTCCTTAATTCCGCCCATTGCTTCTACGACTTTAAGCGCAACTCCTGCTCCGCAAAGATATTCGAACGGATATTCGCAATCTACTTGGTGGGGATTAACTACAATGCAATCCGGAACAGTGTCCGAAACCTCGTGATGATCGGTAACAATAACTTCTACCCCAAGATCTTGCGCTACCTCTACCTCTTTATGTCCCGAAATACCGCAATCGCACGTCAAAATAATATCTGGAGAACAATCCTCGATTATGCGTTCAATAGACTCGGTATTAAGTCCGTATCCTTCGTTAATACGACTTGGAATATGCGTATAGACGGTAGCTCCGCGTTCAGCTAAATATAGTGACAAAATTGCTGCAGAGCAAACTCCGTCCACGTCATAATCGCCATAAACAACTATCGTTTCGTTATTTTCTACAGCTAAATTTAGTCTTTTGACAGCTGCCGACATACCTTTCATCAAGAAAGGATCATGAAAATTATTTTCGTTAGGATACAAAAATCTCTTAATCGCCTGCTCCCCACAAACGCCACGTGTATATAAAAGCTCAACAAACTTAGCAGGTAAATTAAGCTTACTGCTAAGTTGTTCAATATCTTTTATATCAACGTCTATGACGTTTTTTTTGACAAGCTTCAAATTCATACTATCCCAAAAAAATAAGCTTCCTAATACAAGGAAGCTCATTTAACTTTTTATAAAATTATTCTTTTGCTTCCGTACCCAACTTGGTTTTAGGTGATTTATTATTACCAAACAAAACCCATATGGACGGTGCAACAAACAATGCCGAGAAGAATCCGGAAACCAAACCAATAATAATCGGCAATGCAAATGTTACCATTTGATACAAATCAGCATTGAATATCGATGCTATAGCGCAAACTACTGCCACCGCTCCAATCATAATTACAGTTGTAATCGTGGTATTCAAGCATCTTACGAAGCTTTGAGAGATGGACTTGTTCGCAATTGCGTTCACATCCCACGTAGGATAAAGCTTAGTATTATCTCTTACTCTATCGAAGAGAATAATTGTGTTGTTTATAGAATATCCAAGAATCGTGATAAGCGCCGCTATGAACGTGCTATTAAATTCAATATGGAATATCGTCATAAACGAGAACATAACAATAAGGTCATGCACAAGAGCAACGATAGCCGCAATACCACTCTTTAGCTCAAAACGAATTGCTATATAAATAAGCATAAGCACCAACGCAATAATGATTGCGGACAATGCGTTATAAAGCAAGTCTTGGCTTACTACCGCGCCTACTTTACCGCTGTCGTAAACGTTTGCCGCAAACACGTCTTGGATACCCATTGCGTTGCTAAGAGCGCTATCATCCAAATCACCGGTATAAGTAAAGGTAACTTGCTTAGAATATTGAGCACCAAAATCGAGACTGCTCGCCCCCGAAATGTTTGCAAACGCTTCGGTAATTTCAGCTCTAAGTGAATCAAGCGGCAAAGTATAAACAGCTGTAACTACGTTGCCTTCACGGCTAATTGACGGACTAATAACAGTAACCTCAGCTTTAATCTCTTCGATTATGCCGTCTACAATCTTTTGCATAGTTTCATCATCTGTTACCGACTTAAATCTAACCTGCAAAGCGGTATCGTCACCAGTACCCGAAACAAGAATTTGCGAAATTTTTACGCCATACGAATTACCGTCAGCATCAGCATAATTCTCTACTATATCAGTAACGCGTTGCTTATAGCTATCCTGATTATCTTCGGTAAGATTAGCTCCAACGTCTACGTTAATAGTATAACCGCCGACAAAATCCATACCAAGATTTAACGCAGAATTATCTACAAAGTGAAAAACAACTCCCATAATTAATGCCAAAACCACTACAATAGCAGGCACAAGGAAAATCCACTTTCTCTTTTCTACGATTTTCGCATCTTTTTTGATAAGGTTGGATAGTTTAATCATATTACTTTTCCTCCCTTTGCGCCGCTTTTACAACTTTTTTAGCGGCTTTCTTTTCTTTTTTTACACGAATTTCTTCGTCAATTTGTTGTTGAACAGATTCAGCAGTTTGGTCAGCGCCAAGATTTACGTAATTCTCGCCTCTGGTCAAGTTATAGAGCTTGGGGTTTTCGTTGTTGATAGCAATCACGTAATTTATAAGTCCGCGTGTTACTACGAGCGAAGAGAACATTGCAAGCACAATACCAATAAAGAGCGTAAGCGCAAAGCCTTGCACCGAGCCACTACCAAAAATATAAAGTACGATAGAAGCAATAATTGTGGTAATATTACCGTCCAAAATAGCGCCAACTGATTTGCGCAAACCGTAATGCGTAGCCGAAAGAATAGACTTACCGTTAGCGTACTCATCCTTGATACGCTCATAAATAATTACGTTACCGTCGATTGCCATACCTATACTAAGAAGGATACCTGCAATACCAGGAAGCGTAAGCTGTACAAGCGGAATTACCGAAAGGAAGAATAACATCAATACAGAGTAAATCAAAAGCGCAGCAGAAGCAACACCGCCAAACACTCTATATCTAAAGCACATAAATACCATAACGAGCACTAAGCCGATAATACCTGCGATAAGACCGTACTTAAGAGCACCTTCACCGAGCGTTGCCGATATAGGCTCGCACTTTTGGAGCACAAGCGTAACGCCAAACGTACCGCTCATAATCTGGTTAGCGAGATTCTCAGCACTCTCTTGATCAAAGTTACCAGAAATGATAGCTTGTCCACCGGTAATAGCTTCGTTAACAGTAGCCGAAGAAATAAGCTGTTCGTCATCTTCGCCATAAATAACGTAGGTATCAATCGTTTCTCCAACGTGGTTGCCAGTTGCGTCGCCAAACTTAACTGCGCCTTGCGAAGTAAGCTTCAAGCTTACAACCCACTCATTATTATAGTAGCCTGCGCCTGCGTTTTCTACGTCATCACCTGTAAGAATAACAGTGCCGTCGCTAAGACGGAATTCAAGCTCTGCGGGTTCACCCAAAATTTCAAGAATATCCGCAGGGTTATCAACATCGGGAACTTCTACGCGAATACCAGATGTGCCTTGGCGCATAACTACCGCCTCAGCAAATCCTTTATTAACCAAAAGCGATTGAATGCTAGTAACAGTACCATCCATTCTCGCATCTATATCCTCGGTATCGTCGTCAATCGCCACATATTCAGCATAAATACCGCCTTTTAAGTCCAATCCGAGCTTGATATTACCCGAAAAGGAATTAAAATCCTTAAGTCCAAACTTTATAGGGCAAAATGACAAAACCAATCCGATAATAAGCACAACGCCAATTATACACATTTTTATGATTGACGATTTCTTTTTCATCTTATTGTTTGCC
>JAFVXL010000004.1 GCA_017501145.1 Clostridia bacterium
CCCAGACATATCACCCATGCTGTTATTAACTATTTGCGATAGATCCAACGCCAAAATATCGTCAAAAATATGCTTTAAGCGTATCGATACGGTAAGCTTAGCCATATCAACCTCGGTATCTAAGCCGCTAATATCATAATGTTCAGTATGTAATGTAAATTGATCTATATTAAAATATTCGGTAAAATGAAAACTCTTTATATCAATACCTAATTCTTGCATTTGCGCATCGTCTATCTGATTAACCGCCTCAGACAAAATAGTGGTAAACAATCCATCCACAAAAGCAGCAATCTCTTTGTCCGAAATTTTCAAGTTGGTGTCTGCCTGATTAGCCGTACCGATAGAATTTATTTTCGCTTGATTGAAGTTTTCTGCTCTAAGTAACCCTAAAAAGTAATCGGCAATAATTTCCGTGCTAGGATCGGGCTGTTCAATCTCTTCGCCACCCTCTAAACCTTCGCCGCCTTCTAAGCCTTCGCCGCCCAATCCGTCTGACGTTATAGGATCGCTAGTGGAGGTATCATCTTGACCTGCTGACAAAAACGCCTCTATAAGCACTCCCTTAAGCTCCTCTCCATCAAACACGCCTGTGTTCAAAAGCAGCGCGTCGCCTATCGAATCATAAAATCCTTGTTCGTCACTCGCAGAATACGCGTTGTCAATTAGGTCGTCGTTAGAGCTAAAAATACCTCTATAAACGCTAAACGTTTCTAAAAGCGTCATATCAAAGTTTTGCTTACAAAACTCGTTACCAAAAGTCCACCCTACTCCTATAAGAATACAAGTGCACAACAAGTTAATTACCACGAGTATCATACAGCCGTGATAAAAGCATCCCCTCTTCTTTTTTTGCGAAGTATTCTCTTTCATAATCGTGTCCTCACAAATATATAATCTTTCAGCATAATTATAACACTATGAGCGTTAATAGTCAAGAGTATTATAAAAAATTTTTTGTCTATCTTAATTTGCACGCACTAAAAATTAAGCTACGTTACGCAAAAAGCTACAAAAAAATAAGGACAAAAAGCGCAAGCCTTTCGTCCTTACTATTTACTCATTTAATTTAGCTAATTATTAAAGCTGAGCGAAGTACTTAATAGTTCTAACCATCTGGCAGGTGTAAGACATTTCGTTATCATACCACGAAACTACCTTAACAAGAGTTTTGTCGCCAAGCGGAGTAACCTTGGTCTGAGTCGCGTCAAAAAGCGAACCGTAGGTTATGCCGATAATGTCAGACGAAACAAGCTCGTCTTCGGTGTATCCATACGAAGGATTAGCAACCGACTTCATCTTAGCGTTAATTTCAGCAGCGCTAACAACACCGTTTACAACAGCAACGAGCTCTGTAACCGAACCGGTAGCAACAGGAACGCGTTGAGCAGCGCCGTCAAGCTTACCGTTAAGCTCAGGAATAACAAGACCGATAGCCTTAGCAGCGCCGGTAGAGTTGGGAACAATGTTGATAGCCGCAGCTCTAGCTCTACGATAGTCACCCTTTCTGTGCGGAGTGTCGAGAGTGCTTTGGTCGCCGGTGTAAGCGTGGATAGTGGTCATAAAGCCTTTTTCAATCGGGCAAAGGTCGTTAAGAGCCTTAGCCATAGGAGCAAGACAGTTGGTAGTGCAGGATGCAGCCGAAATAACCTTGTCGGTGCTCTTAAGGATATGCTCGTTTACGCCGAAAACAACTGTAGGCATATCGCCCTTAGCGGGAGCAGAAATAACAACCTTCTTAGCGCCTGCAGTAACGTGGTCCATAGCCTTTTCAAGCGCGGTATAAACACCTGTGCACTCCAAAACTACGTCAACGTCATACTCGCCCCAAGGAAGCTTGGCTGCGCTAGCTTCTGCCAAGAACTTAATTCTCTTGTCGCCGATAACGAGATAATCGCCATCTACGCTAACTTCGTCACAGTGAGCAAATCTACCCTGTGTCGAATCATACTTAAGAAGGTGAGCAAGCATACCCGGGTTTAACGTGAGGTCGTTAATTGCTACAACTTCGTAGCCTTCTGCGTCAAACATTTGTCTAAACGCCAAGCGACCAATTCTACCAAAACCGTTAATGGCAACTCTTACATTTTTCATTATCATTTCTCCTTGATAAATTATAATTATTGTGGTTCGAATTTTTCAATTCGAAGATTACCATTTTGAAAAAATGCACTATAAGGAGCATTTCACAAACGAAATTAAACCTTACCCTATTAGTATAACCCTAAAGAACATAAAAGTCAAACAAAAAGATTAAAAAAGATTTTTTATTTTGCCTAATTTCAAGTGACATTTTGCTAATCTTTGGTGTATAATAAAGTTACAATAATTTTGGAGGTATTTTTATGCCATTAGTTACATCCACCGATATGTTCAAAAAGGCGTATGCTGGCGGCTACGCAATCGGCGCGTTTAACGTAAACAACATGGAGATAATCCAGGGTATTATGGAGGCGGCTAAGCTCGAACGCTCGCCCCTTATTTTACAGGTTTCGGCTGGCGCACGCAAATACGCTAACCCCATCTACTTGCGCAAGCTCGTTGAGGCTGCTAGAGAGGATTCGGGGCTCCCCGTTTGCTTGCACCTTGACCACGGCGAAACATACGATATTTGCGTTCAGTCCATCAAGGACGGCTTTACGTCTGTTATGATTGACGCTTCTAAGTATCCCCTCAGTGAAAATATTCGCATCACCAGCGAAGTAGTTAAGTACGCTCACGACCACGGCGTAGTAGTAGAAGCTGAGCTTGGAAGACTTGCAGGCGTAGAAGACGACATCAACGTTAGCAAAGAAGACAGCAGCTATACCGATCCTGACCAGGTAGAAGAATTTGTTACCAAGACGGGTGTAGATAGCCTTGCTATTGCAATCGGTACTTCTCACGGCGCATACAAATTCAAGGGAGAGGCTAAGCTCCGCTTTGATATATTAGACGAGGTTGCTAAGCGCCTTCCCGAGTTCCCTATCGTATTGCACGGCGCTAGCTCGGTTATCCCCAGCTACGTTGACACCATCAACGAGTTCGGCGGCGCAATGAGTGGCGCAAAGGGCGTTCCTGAGGATATGCTCCGTAAGGCTGCTTCTATGGCAGTATGCAAAATCAACATCGACTCCGATCTTCGTCTTGCTTGCACCGCAGCAATAAGAAAGCACCTTGCAGAAAATCCGGCTCATTTCGATCCGCGTCAGTATCTTGGACCTGCAAGAGCTCTTATCACCGAGTGCGTTCGTCACAAGATCGTTAACGTTCTTGGCAGCAACAACAAAGTATAAAGCTTAATAGACATTTTAGCAAAAAGAGTAGGAAATTTGAAATGCACCCCAAAAGTTAGACACTTTAAGGAGGTGCATTTTTTATAGCAAAAAAAGGACAAGTATTCAAAAAATACTCGCAAGAATTTAAACTACCTGTTATACTAGATATGAGGAATAACCATATAGGATACAAAGAGACTATGCGCAAATATGGAATTACGGGTTGTGAATGCATATCTAAATGGGAACGCAAATATCTAGAAGAAGGATACGAAGGATTAATGAAAGA
>JAFVXL010000079.1 GCA_017501145.1 Clostridia bacterium
CTTAACTTTATAGTACGGGGACAGAGTAATAGAACTAAGTGACGGCAGAGTAGTAAGCGATACAGATAAGGACTATATCGAAAAGGAAAGTAAAAAAGAGCAAAAAGCAATTCGCTCCAAAATGCCCCTAAGGTCAGCTCTAAAGATAGGATGCAGTAATTATAAGTTCCACCCCATACGAATGATAGCAACCGTTTTGCTGGCAGTGTTTTCGTTCACATTTTTTGGGTTGTCGCTTGCATTAACGACGTTTAATGGGGTAGATCCTTACGTAAATGCAATTTATGATAACGAATACGAATACATTACAATTCAGAAAAGCTTTTCTGAGCCTTACGATTACGAAGGCTTTACGTTTGATGATTTTTTTGTAAAAAATGAGTATACGTCAGAGCGTGTGGCAGTGCTCCCCGAGGATATAGCAACTTTACAGAAATACGTGTCTGAGGATATGATGGTCGTGCAACGAAAAATAGATGGAGTTGTGGATCTAAGAAGATACATAAGGGAATGGGATGATGATTTCAGGAAATTTGTAAGTCAATCATCTGAACTTATTACCGGTAAAATTAGCGGCTATATGACGATTACCGAGGAGATTATAAGACAAAACGGTTACGAGCTTGTAGGAAGATTACCCCAAAGTATTAATGAAGCGGTAATGTGTGAGCAGCATTTTAACGTGTATAAATATTTGGGATACAAAGACGATGAAGGGAACGAATACGAAATTAACGACATGGAGGATATAATTGGGCATACTACCTTTGGGTTTGTAATAACAGGCGTACTCAAAACAGGGTGTGACGTTGCCTGCTATAATGCTAATCACAAAGAGATAATTTATTACAACGAAAATGGTGATCCGATAAGGTCGACTCCCGGGGATTTAAATCCTTACTTTTTTGCAATAGATAATGAATATATGTTTCACGAAAAACTTTTTGTTACGCATGAGTATTTGGTTTCGACTACAACCTATACCTATGAGGCAAGAGAGAATTATATAGTCTTTAGAAAACCCGAAGATAAAAGTGAATTTAAGGCGCTGACAAAGTTTGTGCTTTCATTTAATAACGGGTTTGATAGACCGGGCGATTTTTATGAGTTTGCAGAAGTCAATGAGACTTCGCAGTGGTATAACGCGGCGCTAGTTACGTCCAAGCCGTTACGAGTATTAGTTCTTTATGTAGGCGTGGTGTTCTTTATATTTACGTTTGTGCTGCTAATTAACTTTATAACGACGTCGGTACGCGGTCAAATGAAGCAGATAGGTATAATATCTGCGCTTGGGGCAGACTTTAAGCAGCTATACAAAATTTACTTTATAAGCGCTATGGTTTTATGCGGCATAGTTTATATTTTGTCGCTTATTACCGTGGGTATAGGCGTAGCGTATCTTAACTCAGTAGGATGGAGCGGCTTTGGATTTATTAATTTATACGGCAAGCCGTTTAATATCCTTAGCCTTAATTTTGTAACGATAATATCGCTACTGGCGGTATCTGTTGTTTCTGCGCTAATGGGTACAATTTTAGCTTTGCGAAAAATGCGTAAGCTCTCATCTGCGGAAATTATAAGGCAGGGACTTATTAAGTAATTTAAGTTGTTGCACTTATGCGGCTATATTGGAGGTAGGTATTATGCGTATAGACAAGCTAGTAAAAAGCTATAGGCTAAAGAGCGAAGTGGTTGAGGCGCTTAAGGGCGTGAGCTTTGACTTGCCCGATAAGGGTATGGTATTTATACTCGGAAAGTCGGGCTGCGGCAAAAGTACCTTGCTAAACGTTTTGTCAGGCTTGGATAGCTTTGACAGCGGAGATATAATATACAAGGGCAAAAGCCTAAAGAGCTTAACTAAGCAAGAGTTAGATAGCTACCGAAATACGTGCTGTGGATTTATATTCCAAGAATACAACCTTATACCCGAGCTAAACGTAGGCGAAAATATATCGCTTGCGCTCGATTTGCAAGGCGAAAAGGATAAGGAAAGTAAAATAAGTGAAGCGCTAAAAAGGGTAGATTTAGCAGGCTACGAAAATCGCAAGGTGACCGAGCTATCCGGCGGACAAAAGCAACGCATAGCGATAGCAAGAAGCATAGTAAAGGACCCGGAAATAATCTTTGCGGACGAGCCGAGTGGGGCGCTAGACAGCGAAACTGGAGCAAGCGTATTTTCGCTGCTTAAAGAATTGTCTAGTGAAAAGTTAGTAATAGTAGTATCGCACGATAGAGAAAGCGCGATTAAGTACGGGGACAGAGTAATAGAACTAAGTGACGGCAGAGTATTAAGCGATACAGATAAGGACTATATCGAAAAGGAAAGTAAAAAAGAGCAAAAAGCAATTCGCTCCAAAATGCCCCTAAGGTCAGCTCTAAAGATAGGATGCAGTAACTTCAAATATCATCCTATTCGATTGATTGCAACCGTATTTCTTGCAATGATAGCGTTTTCCTTTTTTGGAATTTCGCTCAATCCCGTTGTTGACGATATTTCGACTATAATGTACTCTACTATGGAAAAACACGGTGTGGAACAAAGCGCTCTTTTTAAGCAAATAGAAACGGACGAATACACTTATTCGCTACTTGTAAAAGAGCAGGATAGACAAGAGGTTATAAGCCGCGCAGGTGTTGCGTTGGCGGTAAAATATTGCGAAAGCGGAATAGAAAATTTAGGTACGTTATCTGAGATTCCGTACTATGTTTCGCCTCAGCTTTTTTCTTGCATATCGCTTAGCGAAATTGACAAATGTGGATTTTCGCTACGTGGCTCTTTGCCAAAAGACAATAGCGAGATAGCAATTACTTCATATACTGCCGAGCTTTTGATCAAAAGTGGAATAGTTGTTGGAAATGAAACTTTGTTTTATAACACACCCCAAGAGCTTTTAGGTAAAGTGCTTGTTGTTGATGGCAAGCTTTATACAATCAGCGGAATTATAGACACTAAGCTTGATGCGTACAAGTATGCTGACCTTAAGCAAGCTCAGGGCTATAGCGAAGCTTTGTACGGAAGATTTGCTAGCGAGATTAGTTATGGTGCGCATAATTTACTGTACGTAAATCAAAATGGATTTGATGACGAAAGCTCATTTATGCCACAGTCTGTGGTTATACGTCGTGATCTTTTTAACCAAACGGTAAGCAAGATTGAGCAGCTTGACGTAGCGAAATATAACGTTTGTTCGCTAAGCAACGAGGACGGAATTTATTTGCCAAAAAGCTATATAGCCGAATCGCTAGTGGGGCACTCTAACTTTGATACGCTTAAGAACTTGAGCGACGAGCATTGGAGCTTGTATTGTGGTGAGTATTATCAGCAGGCATTACAAAACGGCTTTAGTGGCACTATAGATGCTTATTATCAAACCGTATTTAATACTTTGACAAATTCTTATGGCATAAGTAGCGTAGATATTTATTATTCGGTGCTTAGTGATAATAAGGAGCTGTTTGCGCCAGTAGATTGCTCTATTGAGTCGCTTGCGATTGACTATAATAAAGCTGTAAAGATAAAGGGCTACTATGATAGCGACAGCTTAAGCGCTAGTGTGCTTGCTGACGAAGCTGTTTATGACGATATTTACAGCCAAATAGGCGGCATATATTCGCATCTTGTCGTTATGCAAAATCTTATGGGAAGAAGCGCTTTTAGCTATTATACGACAAGTAGTAGCGGGATATCGTATCAGCTAAGTAATTTTGTTATCGAAACGGTTAAAGGCATGGAGGATAAAATCATCGCTTTAAGAAGCGTTATGACCTATCTTTCGGTTGCGTTTGCCGCTTTTTCGATAATTTTGCTGCTTAACTTTATGCTTTGTAGCGTTACTGAAAAGAGTAACACAATAGGGATTCTTAAGTCGCTTGGTTGTAGTAATTTTAACCTTATAAAAATTTTTGTGCTCGAAGGCTTGATTGTAGGAGTGTTGGTTTTTGGCGCATCAATAGGCGGACTTGCGCTAATGGGATGGTTTTTGAGCGCTTATTTTAGCAGTGTGTACGGTACTGTTTACGTAGCAGTGTTTGGGGCTTCGCCGCTTGTAACACTTATTCTTTTTGGTACTATTATAGTTTTTGCCGTAATAGGATGTATTTTGCCGATAGCAAGGCTTGCTAATCTTAAGCCGATGGAATATCTTAACAAGGTGATATAGAAGTTTTTTCATAAGTTTCTCATAAAAAAACAGGCGTAGTGGCTAGTTTCACTTACGTCTGTTTTTTTGTTTATCTTTTGAAGGGCAAGAAGTCTTCGCTGTCGGTTTTGTCGTAGATAAAGTCGCGCTCTATTAAGGCGGCGCGGCTGATTGCAACCTTGCCGTATTTGGCGCGTATTTTGTCTATTGCTTTTTCGAGGCGTTCGCTTTTTGTGTCAATTTCGTCGAACATGCTCGTTTGCACAAACTCGTCGCTAGAAAGGGCAAAGACCGAAACGGAAATGGCTCTAACCGGCTTAGTTGCAAGAGTTTTGTACATAGCAAAGGCAGTGTCGGTGATTTTATCCGAAGTGTTAAGCGGTGGGGTGGCAGTTTGCTTAGAAACGTTAGTAAGATCGTTAAATCTTATATGCAGGGCAACACCGCTTCCTTTAACCTTGTATTTGCGCATTCTGATTGAAACAAGCTCGGACAGATAATATATAAGAGCTTGCGCGTCTTCCAGTGTCGTTATGTCTTTTTTTGCCGTCATGCCGTGTCCAACGGATTTGATTTCGCGGCTTAGGTGGTATTTTCTTACCATCTCATAGTCTTCGCCACGCGCGTTTTGAATCATATGCTTGCCGTTAATACCAAAGTGCGATACGAGCAAATCTTCGCTTGACGCGGCAAGGTCGCCGATGGTAAATATGTTAAGCTTTTTTAGCTTTTCGCTGGTTTTTCTTCCTACCATAAGCATATCCGAGGCAGGCAACGGCCAAACGAGTGATTTGAAGTTTTCGCGGCTTATAACGGTGGTGGCGTCAGGCTTTTTGAGGTCGCTGCCAAGCTTTGCAAACACCTTGTTAAACGATACGCCCACACTTAAGGTGAGCCCAAATTCTTGCTTGACGCGCTCACGCAAGGTGTCTGCTATTTGCTTTCCGTCCCCAAATAGCCTTGTGCAGCCTGTTACGTCCAGCCAACACTCGTCTGAGCCAAACGGCTCAACCATATCGGTATAATGGGTGTATAGCTCAAAAATAGATTCCGAATACCTTGTGTAATGATCGAAGTGAGGCGGAACTACGCGTAGTCCGGGACATTTTTGCTCAGCTTGCCAAATAACGTCGCCCGTCTTAACTCCGTGCTTTTTTGCAATTTCGTTTTTTGCAAGAACAACACCGTGTCTGTTTTCCTTACTGCCGGCGACTGCAAGAGGAAAATCGCGCAGCTCGGGATTGAGCGCGCATTCAACCGAAGCGTAAAAGTTATTTAGGTCGCAGTGCAAAATTATTCTGTCCATAATGTTATTATAGCACCTTTTACAAAAAAATCACAAGCGGAGCAATATATTTTTTAGGTTTTGGCTAAGATAATTTTGTGGGTGAGCAGTAATAACTTTTGCCCAAAAAAACTTGACTAAAAACTGCTTTTATTATATAATTTGACGTATGGATTTTGAACTTGTAAGTAAATTTAACCCGACCGGAGATCAGCCTAAAGCGATAGAGCAGCTTACTGAAGGTCTGCGTGACGGCCTAAAAAATCAGGTCCTTCTCGGCGTAACGGGAAGCGGCAAGACTTTTACTATGGCAAACGTCATAAAGAACTTAAACAGACCTGCGCTTGTTCTTGCGCACAACAAGACGCTTGCGGCTCAGCTTTGTAACGAGTTTAGAGAGTTCTTTCCTAATAACAGAGTGGAATTTTTCGTTTCGTACTACGATTATTATCAGCCCGAGGCGTATATCGTTTCGTCAGATACGTATATCGAAAAGGATCTTGCTATAAACGACGAGATAGACTAGCTTCGCCACTCGGCTACGTGCGCGCTTCAGGAGCGCAGGGACGTAATAGTAGTAAGCAGCGTATCTTGCATATACGGACTTGGCGCGCCCGAGGATTATTACCGTATGAGCATTTCGCTTCGCCCCGGTATGACTATGGAGCGTGACGAGCTTATACGTAGGCTTGTTGAAATTAACTATAAGCGCAACGATACCGAGTTTGCGCGTACAAACTTTAGAGTCAAGGGCGACGTGGTGGATATTTTTGTAGCCTCGTCTAGTGAAATTGCAGTACGTGTCGAATTTTTTGGTGACGATATTGACAGCATAAGCGAGTTCGAGGCGGTTAGCGGTCACGTTGTCAGCAGCTTGAAGCACGTTGCAATCTTTCCGGCTAGTCACTACGCCGTTGAGCAGGAGCGGCTTACTAGGGCGGCTACGCAAATTCAAAACGATTTGGATGAGCGTATAAAATTCTTTAACGATTTGGGCAAGCCGCTTGAGGCTGAGCGTATAAACCAGCGCGTAACTTATGACCTTGAGATGATGCGCGAGATAGGGTATTGTAGCGGTATCGAAAACTATTCTAGATATTTTGACGGTAGACAGCCAGGAGAACCGCCGTTTACTTTGCTCGACTATTTTCCTAAGGACTTCGTGCTTTTTATAGACGAAAGTCATATGACGATACCGCAAGTTAGGGCTATGTACCACGGCGACCTTGCGCGCAAAACAAGCCTTGTCGACTACGGATTTAGATTGCCTGCGGCATACGACAACCGTCCGCTTAACTTCGAGGAATTTAATAGCCGAATAGGACAAACGGTGTATGTTTCGGCAACCCCCGCGCCTTACGAGCTAGGCAAGGCAGACGGTCAAATTGCCGAGCAGCTTATCCGTCCCACGGGACTTATGGACCCGCCTATTGAGGTTCGTAAAATAGAAGGACAAATCGACGATTTGCTTAGCGAAATTAAGGCTACGACGGCTAAGGGCGGGAGGACGCTTGTCACTACTTTGACCAAACGTATGTCAGAGAGCTTGACAAATTATTTGTCCGAAAACGGAATTAAGGTTAAGTACTTGCACTCGGATATAGATACGATGGAGCGTATAGAAATAGTCAACGGACTGCGCCGTGGTGATTTTGACGTTATAGTAGGCATAAACCTTTTGCGTGAGGGCTTGGATATTCCCGAGGTTATGCTTGTTGCTATACTTGACGCCGACAAGGAAGGCTTTTTGCGTTCTTCGTCCTCGCTTATTCAGACGGTAGGTAGAGCCGCGCGAAATAGCAACAGCAGAGTTATACTGTATGCGGACACCGTAACGCGCTCTATGAAGACCGCTATGGACGAAACGGCTCGCCGAAGGACAATTCAGGGCGATTATAACAAGGCTCACGGAATAACGCCCAAGACGATAATTAAGGATATATCTAGCACCTTAGAAATCACGTCTAAGGTAACTAAGGTAAATTATGACGATATTGAGGACCAAATAGAAAAGCTAAAGGCGCTTATGACTATTGCAAGCAATTCGCTTGACTTCGAAACGGCGATAAAGCTTCGTAACAATATTCAAGAGCTTAAAAGCTTGCATAGCAATATAAAGCGAGGCAAAAGAAATGGATAATATTATCATCAAAGGAGCAAAAGAAAATAATCTCAAAAACGTAAGCACCGTTTTGCCCAGAGAAAAGCTAATAGTATTTACCGGGCTTTCGGGTAGCGGCAAAACGAGTCTTGCCTTTGATACTGTTTTTGCCGAAGGTCAACGTAGGTACGTAGAATCTCTATCTTCGTACGCTCGCCTTTTCTTAGGTCAGATGAATAAGCCGGACGTAGAGAGTATCGAAGGTCTTTCGCCCGCAATTTCTATCGACCAAAAAACAACAAGCCATAACCCGCGTTCTACTGTAGGAACGGTAACTGAGGTTTATGACTACCTGAGGCTTTTGTTTGCAAGAATAGGAACGGTACACTGTCCTAGCTGTGGTAAGGAAATCGCACAGCAGTCGGTGGACCAAATTCTTGATAAGATTCTTTCGTATCCTGTTGGCACTAAGCTTATGGTAAACGCGCCCGTCGTTAGAGGTAGAAAGGGCGAATACAAGGCTATGCTTGACGGATTTGCAAAGAGTGGCTACGTGCGCGTCAAGGTGGATGGCAAGGTGTACAATCTCGGCGAAGAAATCCTTATGGATAGACAGGTTAAGCACGATATTAGCGTGGTGGTTGACCGTATAGTTATAAAGGACGGAATACGCACCAGACTGTCTGACAGCATAGAAACAGCCTTAGGCCTTGCCGACGGACTCGTTTCTATTACGGTTGGCGAAGCGGACGAGCTTTTTTCCACAAAATATTCTTGCCCCGACTGCGGTATTTCTATAGCCGAGGTTGAGCCGAGATTGTTTTCGTTCAACAGTCCATTTGGAGCATGTCCGGAGTGTAGCGGATTGGGCTACTTAGAAAAGATTGATCCCGAGCTTATTTATGGCGACGGTAGCAAGACTATTAGAGAGGGCGCGCTTACTATATCGGGATGGAACTTTGATAGCACGCACGCCGAAATGTTTTTTAGGGCGCTTAGCAAGCGATACGGATTTTCACTTGACGTGCCGTATAGAGATTTGCCGCAAGAAATCAAGCAAATTTTGCTTTACGGCAACGGTGGCGAAAAGCTCAATCTTGACTACAATTCGTACAACTTTTCGGGCAGCTACGTTTCTTCTTACGAAGGAATTGTGCCTAACTTAGAGCGTAGATTCAGAGAAACGACCAGCGACTATGTAAAAAGCGACATAATGCGCTATATGCGAACCTCGCCTTGCAAGGCTTGTAACGGCCTAAGACTACGCATAGAAGCTCTTTCGGTAAAAATAGGTGGCAAAAATATAGCAGATATTTGCGCTATGTCCATCAAAGATTTAAGCGAATTTATAGACAACCTTGAGCTAAGCGAAACTAAGACGATTATAGCTACCGCCGTGCTCAAGGAAATTAAGGCAAGACTAAAATTCCTTATAGACGTAGGACTAAGCTATCTTACGCTTTCACGCGGGGCGGCGACTCTTAGCGGTGGCGAAGCTCAACGTATTAGGCTTGCTACCCAAATAGGCTCTGGACTTACGGGAGTATTGTATATTCTCGACGAGCCGAGCATAGGACTTCATCAGCGCGACAATGAGAAGCTAATCACTACGCTTGAGCGACTTAGAGATTTGGGCAACACGCTTATAGTGGTAGAGCACGACGAAGAAACTATTCGTAAGGCGGACCATATTCTTGATATAGGTCCGGGGGCAGGAGTCCACGGCGGAAGCATAGTAGCGCAAGGTGATTTGCAAGCCATAATTGATTGCAAGGAATCCATGACGGGCGCGTACTTGCGTGGCGATAAAAAAATTGACATACCTAAGCTCCGTAGGACAGCTAAGAGCTATATCAGTATTAAGGGCGCTCGCAAGAACAATCTTAAGAGCCTTAACGTAGATATTCCGCTTGGCGTATTAACTGCGGTTACGGGCGTAAGCGGTAGCGGCAAAAGCACGCTTATTAACCAAACGCTTAGCCCTGCGTTAAGCAACAAAATTATGGGCACGAGATTGCAAGTAGGCGAGCACGACGTGATTGAGGGCTTGGACCAAATAGATAAAATTATCGTTATTGACCAAAGCCCCATAGGTAGAACGCCGAGAAGTAATCCTGCTACGTATACGGGTGTGTTTACGTTTATTCGCGATTTGTACGCAAAGACGCAGGATGCGATGCAGCGCGGCTTTAAGTCGGGGCGGTTTAGCTTTAACGTCAAAGGCGGAAGGTGCGAAAATTGTAGCGGCGACGGAATTATAAAGATAGAAATGAACTTTTTGCCTGATGTTTATGTGGAGTGTGAGGTTTGTAAGGGCAGAAGGTATAACAGAGAAACGTTAGAGGTAAAATATAAGGACAAGAGCATAGCTGAAGTTTTGGATATGACAGTAGAAGAAGCTATGTATTTCTTCGAAAATATCCCTTCTATATATAATAAGATCCGTACGCTTTATGAAGTAGGCTTGGGATACGTTAAGCTCGGACAGTCTGCGACTACTCTTAGCGGAGGCGAGGCTCAGCGTGTTAAGCTTGCTACTGAGCTTAGCAAAAGATCTACCGGCAAAACGCTGTACGTTTTGGACGAGCCGACTACCGGACTTCATATCGCTGACGTGGACAAGCTGATTCAGATATTGAGCAGGCTTGTGGACAAAGGAAATTCGGTGGTGGTAATAGAGCATAATTTGGACGTAATAAAGGTAGCCGACCATATTATCGATCTCGGGCCGGAGGGTGGTGACGGTGGTGGAGAAATAATTGCTGTAGGCACTCCTGAGCAAGTTGCAAGCGTAGAACAAAGCCATACCGGCAGATTTTTGAAAAAAGTTTTGCCTTAGCAAAAAATCGCACAAAAGAAGGGATAAAAAAAGGCAAAAAAAAATAAAAAAAATTTTAAAAAGGGATAAAAAACAGTTGACATAGGATATAAGGGTGTGGTAATATAACAAAGCTGTCCCGTTGGGAGAGCGATGAACCTTGACAAATTAAAACAATTAAAGCGAATAAAAACACAA
>JAFVXL010000001.1 GCA_017501145.1 Clostridia bacterium
CAACGTTTACCACAACCGAGCAAGCGTTGATTTCGTCACTTTCATCAAGGTTGTTAAGGTATCCGAGCTTTTTGAGCTGCTTTGCGGCAAGCGTCGCTATGCTCATAAGACACGGATATTTGTCCTTTCTACCCGAATAATTTTCGTTGAATATCGCAAGATAATGATTTACCGATTCCTGAATTTCGGGCGAAATTACCTTAATGCTCTTAAGCTCAGTATTAAAGGTGGTGTGACGGCAATGGTCACTCCAATACGTATCTATTACTTTAAGCTCAGTAAAGGTCGGATTGCGCTTTTCGGTATTTGCAAAATAATTTTGGACAAACTTAAGGTCGTCTAGCGTCATTGCAAAGCCCATAGACGTATAAAGCTCGCTAAGTCCGCTTTGGTCAAGAGCAATAAAGCCCTCTTGCTCGACGCGCATTTTGCCTTGCGTAAATTGAATAGGCGCAAGCGAATCGGGTGGCACCAAGCTACCCTCCTTACTGTCTACGGGGTTAATAAGGTGCTTTTTTATTCGTTCTAAGCTCTTAGCGTCAACCTTGTCAAACGCATACACGGTAGAGCACTTAATAAGCGGACGGAGTCCACCCGTAAGGAACTGCACGCATTGAACGGCAGAGTCCATACGCTGGTCGTACTGACCGTCCAAATATTCTACTACGACGATATCCCCTTTAAGAAAATCTATGTTCTCATAAACCTCGTCAAGCGGCGGCTCGGAAAACACGTTTTCCACAGCGGCGGCAAATTGCTCGTCGCTAAGCCCGTCCACGCAATATCTTATAAAGCGTCGGGGATTAGTCAGTTCTATGCCGAGCACACCCAAAACGTCTGCCGCAAACCTAGGCGCAGCAACGTCGTATTCTCTTTTCTTTTCAACGTAAACAGTGCGTACCATAATTAAACCCTTCCTATATCAGTTCGGTATCTACAATCCTTAAATTTGATTTTGTCTATTTGCCCATAAACCAATTTTCTGGCGCTTTCCATATCGTCGGCTATGCAGCTAAGCTGGAACACTCTACCGCCGTTTGTAACAAGCTTACCGTCTTTGATTGCCGTGCCTGCGTGGAAAAGTATTACGCCATCAAGATTGCCAATGGTAATTTCGTACCCCTTAACGACATTAGACGGATATCCACCGCTTGCAATAACTACCGTAAAGCCTACCTTATCTTGCCACTCAACCTCTACCTTGTCCAAGGTTCCGTCAATGCACGCCTCTACTATGTCCACAAGGTCGGTCTTAAGGAGCGGCAACACAGCCTCCGTTTCGGGATCGCCAAGTCTAGAATTATATTCTATTACCTTGACGCCCTTGTCGGTCATCATAAGTCCAAAGTATATTACGCCCTTAAACTCAATTCCGTCGCTTTTTAGTCCGCTGACGGTAGGCAACGCTACGCGCTGCATAAACTCGTCACAATGCGCCTTTGTAAAGTACGGGCTGGGCGCAAACGCTCCCATACCGCCCGTATTAAGTCCTTTGTCGCCGTCAAAAGCGCGCTTGTGGTCTTGGCTAGACGGCATTATGCTAATATGCGTTCCGTCGCAAAAAGCCATTACCGTTACTTCGCGCCCTACCAAAAATTCTTCTATAAGAACTCTATTGCCGGCATCTCCAAAGGCCTTGTTTACCATTATGTCGTCAATCGCTTGCATAGCCTCGGCTTTGTCCGCGCAAATTATAACGCCTTTGCCAAGAGCAAGCCCGTCCGACTTTATTACTATGGGATATTCCGCGCCTAAAAGATATTCTTTTGCATTAGTTGCGCAATCAAATATTTCGCTTTTTGCGGTGGGAATACCGTGGCGAATCATAAATTCCTTGCTAAACGCCTTGCTGCTCTCCAGCCTTGCCGCCGCTGCCGTCGGGCCAAACGCGCGTACTCCACGCTGAGCAAGATAATCTACCATGCCTTTGGCAAGGGGATCGTCGGGAGTAACAAAAACCAAGTCGATATTTTGCTCCTTTATGTACTCGTACACGCCGTCAAAGTCAAATACAGACAGCGACTTGCACGTTGCTATTTGCGCAATACCGGCGTTGCCGGGAACGCAAAAAAGCTTGTTTATCTTATTGCTTTTGCTGAGCGCATAGCAAACTGCATGTTCGCGTCCGCCGCCCCCTATTACCAAAACGTTTTTCATAAAATTCCTCTTAATGCTTAAAATGTCTTTGTCCCGAGAATACCATAGCGATACCGCACTCGTCAGCCTTAACTATGCTGTCCTCGTCACGCTTACTTCCACCGGGCTGAACGATAGCCGCAATACCTGCCTTTGCCGCAGCCGTTACGCAGTCGTCAAACGGGAAGAACGCGTCAGAGCCAAGAACTGCGCCCTTAACCGAAGTAAGGCTATGCTCAATAGCTTGATTTGTCGCCCAAATTCTGTTGGTCTGACCTACGCCAATTCCAAGCGTTACACCGTCCTTAACTACAACGATAGCGTTGGACTTACAATGCTTAACGACCTTCATAGCAAATTCCATATCCTTAAGCTGAGCGTCGCTGGGCGCAAGCTTAGTAACAACCTTAAGCTCGCCAAAAACCGTTTCGTCTGCTTGCTGAACGAGTAAGCCACCGTATACCTTCTTATACTCGTAGCCACCCTTATTCTTGAGCGCGATTTCGGGATGAACCAAAATTCTAAGATTTTGCTTTTGTCTTAATATCTCCAATGCCTTGTCGGTAAACGACGGAGCAATAACGATTTCTAAGAAGGTCTTGATAAGCTCGCTAGCAGTATCCTCGCCTACCTCGCCGTTAAGCGCAACTATTCCGCCAAATACCGATACGGGATCGCTGTCGTGCGCCTTCTTGTACGCCTCATAAATAGTATCCGCCTCAGCTACTCCGCACGGGTTGGTGTGCTTGATTGCAACTGCCGCAGGTCTATCAAACTCTTTGAGCAATGCGAGCGCGCCGTTAGCGTCGTTGATGTTGTTAAACGAAAGCTGCTTGCCGCCCAATTGCGTAGCCTCTGCTAGCGAATTGCCTACGGGAATTGTCTCTTGGTAGAACGCTGCCGATTGATGCGGGTTTTCGCCATATCTAAGCTCGTCCGCTCTCTCAAAAGCAAGGGTAAGCTGGTCGGGATATTCTATGCCTATTTTGTTACGCAAATAATTTGCGATCATAGAATCATAAACTGCCGTATGCTGATAAACCTTGTACATAAGGTAAGTACGAGTTTCAATACTTACCGAGCCGGCCTCCATTTCGCTAAGAACCTTGTCATAATCTTTTGGATCAATTAAAACGACTACGTCCTTATAATTTTTGGCCGCGCTTCTAAGCATGGTAGGGCCACCGATATCAATATTTTCGACTGCCTCTGCAAAGCTCTTGCCTGCCATAATCGTTTGCTTAAACGGATAAAGGTTGACGATAACGACGTCAATCGTGTCTATATTGAGCTTGTCGAGCTGAGCCATATGCTCAGAGTTATCTCTCATAGCCAAAAGACCTGCGTGTACTGCAGGATGCTAGGTCTTAACTCTTCCATCCAAGCACTCCGGGAAAGAAGTAATTTCGCTAATATTCATTACGGGCAAGCCGACTTTAGCGATAGCCGCCATAGTTCCGCCTGTAGAAATAAGCTCGTAGCCCATATCCACAAGTCTTTTGCAAACTTCTATAATACCGGTTTTGTCCGATACGCTTACAAGCGCTCTTTTTTTCATTTTTTCATCTCCTCTATTAACTTTGCCACAACTTTTGGCAACAATTGATGTTCTTGTTCTAAAACTTTTTGCTGAAGGCTTTGCGCGGTGTCGTCCTGACTGACAGTCACCTTTGCCTGAGCAATAATCTTGCCGGTATCTGCGCCGGCGTCAACGTAATGAACGGTACAGCCCGACTCCTTTTCGCCCGAAGCTATAACCGCCTCGTGAACCTTAATGCCATACATACCTACGCCGCCAAACTTAGGGAGCAAGGACGGATGAATATTGACTATTCTGTTTTCGTACTCCTTAACTATGTTTGGAGCAAGTATGGTTAGGTATCCTGCAAGCACTATCAAATCTATTTGCCTTTCTTTAAGTAGCGAAATAATGTCCTCAAACATTTTTTCGCCGCTTTCGTAATCCTTCTTGCGAAATACAAAGCTATCAATGCCGTGTTTTTTTGCGCGTTCAATCGCAAAAATATCAGGCTTACTCGCAATAAGCAAATCGATTTTCGCTTTGATTAAGCCGCTTTCTACTCCGTCGATAACCGACTGAAAGTCAGTACCGCCACCCGAAGCAAATACCGCTATTTTCATAATATAACTCCGTCGCCCTTAACGACCTCACCAAGACGAACGGGGTCCTCGCCAAGCGACTTAAGATGCTCAAGCGCCTTAAGCTCGTCTTCTTTTCTTACGCAGATAACAAGACCGATACCCATATTAAAGGTGTTGTACATCTTCTCGTCGCTAATGTCTGCTCTACGCTGAAGCGCCTTAAAGAGCTTGGGGAGCTCGTACGAGCTTCTATCAATCTTAGCCGCAAGGCCTTGGGGCAAAATTCTGGGAATATTCTCAATAAAGCCGCCGCCCGTGATATGCGCCATACCAAGCACATTAACATTGTCCATAAGGCTAAGCGCCGTCTTAACGTATATACGAGTGGGCGCAAGCAATACGTCAGCAGGGCACGCGCCAAGCTCCTCGTCATATGTAAGAAGGCTTTCTTTTTCGGGCTTAAAAAGCTGACGAACAAGAGAATAACCGTTGCTGTGTACGCCCGACGATCTAAGACCGATAAGTCTGTCGCCTTCCTTTATAGAGCTACCCGTAATGATTTTATTCATTTTGGCAATACCGACCGAAAAACCTGCCATATCATAGTCGTCGCCCTCATAAAATCCGGGCATTTCGGCAGTTTCGCCACCTATAAGCGCACAGCCTGCTTGTTTGCAACCCTCGGATACGCCTTTTACGATATCCGCAACCTTAGTCGGAACAAGCTTTCCAAGCGCAATATAGTCAAGGAACAAAAGCGGCTTAGCGCCTTGGCAAACAATATCGTTTACGCACATAGCCACACAGTCAATACCAACCGTGTCGTGCTTGTCAAGAACAAACGCATACTTAAGCTTAGTGCCTACTCCGTCCGTACCTGCAACCAAAACGTCTGCGTCCTCGCCCTTGCCAAGAGCATAAAGTCCGCCAAACGAACCGAGGTCGCCCAAAACGTTTCCGTCATAAGTTTCTTTAACGTACTTTTTCATAAGTTTTACCGCTTCGTAGCCGCGTTCTACGTCTACTCCGGCATTTTTGTAGTCGATTGCCATAAAACCTCCTTAAATATCAAACAAAAATTTTCCACAATTAAATTTATCTACGTCGGTAGGATATTTACCGTCGAAGCAAGCGGCACAGTAGTCGCATTTTTTACCGTTGCAAGCCTTGATAAGGTATTCGAGCGGTAAATAATGCAAGCTGTCCGCGCCTATAATTTTTCCGATTTGCTCCTCGTTCTTGTCCCAGCCGATAAGCTTTTCTTTGCTATCAATATCTACGCCAAAGTAGCACGGGAACTTAACTATAGGAGATGCAATGAGCATATGAACTTCCTTTGCGCCGCTTTCGCGAAGCAGCTTAATAATTTTGTTAGAAGTCGTTCCGCGAACTATCGAGTCGTCAACAAGAATAACTCTCTTGCCCTTGATGTTGTTTCTTATTGCGTTGAGCTTGATACGAACGCCCTTTTCGCGCACAGATTGCGAGGGCTGAATAAACGTTCTTCCTACGTATCTGTTCTTACTGAGCGCGTCCACAAGCGGCAGTCCACTTTCTTCAGCGTATCCTCTTGCCGCAACTACCGCAGAGTCAGGCACACCCGCAACTACGTCCGCATCAATCTTAAACAGCTGAGCAAGATATTTGCCGCAATCATAACGCATATCGTACACGTATCTTCCGTCCATCTCCGAATCGCTACGGGCAAGATAAACGTACTCAAACACGCAAAAATTCTTCTTAACGCCCGGCAAAAACTCGCTAGTGATATTGTTATGCTCGTCAATTACTACGATTTCGCCTGGCTTTACGTCGCGCATAACCTCACCGTTGAGCGTATCAATAGCGCACGACTCGCTGGCAACAACCACGTCGTCCCCTCGCTTGCCTATAACAAGCGGCTTAAGTCCATAACGGTCTCTTACCGCAATAAGCTTGCCATCCGCCATGATAACGAACGAGAACGCTCCCTCGAGCTGCTCGCACGCCCTCTTGACACCTTCGATAAGTCCGTTTTCGCTATTGATATTTATGAGCGTTGCTATAACCTCGCAGTCAATAGAGCTTTGAAAAACGTAACCCTTTCTCATAAGCGCGCTCTTAAGGCTGTCGCAATTGATGATGCTACCGTTGTGCGAAATTGCCATACGTCCAAATCTTCCGTAAAAAACAACGGGTTGAGCGTTAACAACGTTATTAGAGTCAGACGTAGAATAACGAACGTGACCTATCGCACAATCTCCGGTAGGAAATTGATTAAGCAGATCTTCGTCAAACACGTCGTTGACAAGTCCCATCTTCTTGAAATAATAAACTTTACTCTTTTCGTAAGTAACGGCAATACCGGCGCTTTGCTGTCCTCTATGCTGCAAGGCAAACAAACCAAAATAAACATCGTGTGCAAGCTGCTTTTTGTTTAGGCTTTTAATGCCAATAATACCACACTCTTCGTTTAATTCCTTTTCGGGTACAATTATGCTATTCATTATGCTTTCTCCTTATTGAGTATAAAATCTATTTTGCCAAAGCGACTCAAATCTTAGCGTTAAAATTCAAGTCCCGCGTTGCTTGCCATAACGTCAAGGCGCATTTTTTCTTTGTGCGCTTCGAGTCTATTTTCAAGCTCTTTGTCGCCAAGCGCAAGCATTTGCAATGCGAGCAAGCCCGCATTTTGACCGCCGTTTACCGCCACTGTTGCAACAGGCACTCCATTAGGCATCATTACGGTAGAAAGCAAGCTGTCCATACCGTCCATAAACGAGCTCTTTACGGGTAAGCCAATAACCGGCAAGGTGGTGTTAGCCGCAATAAATCCTGCCAAATGCGCAGCCTTTCCTGCAACGGCTATTATAACCTTAACGCCGCTCTTTTTTGCGCGTGCGGCAAATTCGGTTACCTCTTGCGGAGTACGGTGCGCGCTCATTACCTTAACGGAAGCGTCTACTCCAAAATCCTCTAGTACCTTTACTGCCGGCAAAGCAACGTCCAAGTCGCTTTTGCTGCCCATTATAATTTCTACGGTTGCCATAAAACTCTCCCAGTATTTTTAATAATTTTTATTATAACAAACCGACCGAAAAATAGCAAGTAATTTGACAATATTATGCGTAGATAGTGAAATTTTGTCAGCAAAAATCGTAAAGCTTACTCATAATAAAACCGCAGTTACATATATTTAAGCTATGAGTGTTTGGCAAGCAATTTTAGTAGGAATAATTCAAGGGCTAACTGAATTTTTGCCCGTATCAAGCAGCGGACATATATTGCTCGTTTCGCGTCTTATAGGCGTAGAGCCGTCGCTTAGCTTTACGCTGATTTTGCACGTAGCTACCCTTTTGTCTGTTGTTATTGCTATGCGAAAGGAAATTGCCGACTTTTTGCGCTCAAAAGACAAATGGGGCAAAATTATATTAGCTACGCTTTGCTCACTCGTCGTCATCTTTGGGCTAAAAGGACTGCTTAGCGACGCGCTTGACGGCAAATTTCTTGGAATAAGCTTTCTTCTTACCGCCGCATTACTCATTGTAAGCGGATTTGCCAAGCCGACCAAAGACGCCGTTGGTTATCTTGACGCGGCTATTATAGGTTGTGTACAAGGTCTTGCCGCCGCGCCCGGAATTTCCAGAAGCGGCTCTACTATATCCACCGCTATGCTTGTAGGTGTTGAAAAAAAAGCCTCTGTTTCGTTCAGCTTTTTGCTGTCTATCCCTATTATTATAGGCTCAGCAACTCTTGACCTAATAACTCACGGCGTAGGCTCTATCTCGGTTTTGCCGCTTGCGATAGGATTTATCTCAGCCTTTGCCGCGGGCACTGTTGCGGTAAAAATTATGAAAAGGCTTACAGCGGCAATAAACGACGCTTTTGCCGTTTATCTAATTGCGCTCTCTATTTTGGTAGCAATAAACGACTTGTTTTTGCACTTATTTTGATTTTGTGAATAAAAAAGCATAGCCAAACCATACTAAGACTATGCAAAACGAACTCTCTGTAAACAAACCTAATAAATTTTGGATATGGCTTGGCTGCGTAGCGCTAACCTTAGGAATAGGAACGCTCAGCGGCTTTCTTAGCGGCGCAATGGAAGGATACGAAGGTATAAATATGCCCTCCTTTGCCCTGCCCGAAATGGTGTACAGCATAGTGTGGACGGTGCTTTACGTTCTGATAGGCTGGGCGCTGTATCTCGTAATTGCGTGCAAGCCGACCAACCAAACGGAACGCCGACTAAAAACCGCCGCGATTGTAACGTGGGCAGTGCAATTTGCGCTAAACCTATTATGGCCCTTTATATTCTTTAACGTCGACTTTACGATTGCGTTTGTCATAAACGCGGCTATGTTTGCCGTAACGACCTCGCTTGTTTCGCTTTGCTTTTTTATTAGACCGGCAAGCGCAATTATGCTTATACCATACTGGTTGTGGATGATGTTTGCAGCCTACCAAACACTTATGATAATCGTGCTTAATGCTTAATTTTTTGCAATAGACAGCGACCGCAAAATGCTATAAAAAAAGAGAACAAAGCGTTTTATTTTACGCAATGCTCTCTTTTTGTTTTTACTAAATTTTTATTAGATGTTTTTTTCTACGATATCCATAAGCTCCTGAACACCGTTTACTTGAATATCGTCGGGGAACTGGAAGTCAAATTCTTCTTCTAATCTCATCAAAAGCTCTACCTTATCAAGCGAGTCAAATCCAAGCTCGTCAAAAGAAGTTTCGGGCTTAAGCTCGATTTGTTCTCCTCTGTAATCGCAAACAATCTCTTGTAATTTTTTAAGTATATCCATTTTTTCAAAATCTCCTTTTAGTTTTAGAATATTTATATTATACACTCACGAGTGGCGTTTGTCAACCAAGTATGCGCGCTTTTTGCTAACTTGGTTTTCTTAACTTTCTGCGCTGCTTTAATTGACTTTTTTGCCCATACTTGCTATACTACGCGTATGGAAATTTTCGGTATAGAAAAACTGTCCCTAGTGGACTACGACGGCAAGGTGGCCGCAACCGTTTTTACTGCAAGCTGCAACTTTTTGTGCGGCTTTTGCCACAATTCTCCGCTTGTTACCGCGGTAAACACTCTTACTCCCATACCAAACAGCGAGATTTTTGAGTATTTGACCAAGCGCAAAAATATACTGGACGGGGTGTGTATATCGGGTGGCGAGCCAACTCTACAAAAAGACCTACCTGCTTTTTGCGAAAAAATAAAAAAGCTTGGCCTTTGCGTTAAGCTTGACACAAACGGCACCAACCCCGATATGATAAAAAGCCTTGTAAGCGGTGGCTTATGCGACTACGTCGCTATGGATATAAAAAGCTCCAAGCAAAACTACTCTAATATTATCGGGATAAGCGACTACGATACATCAAAAATAGAAAAAAGCGTAGAATTTTTGCTTGAGAATCACGTCGATTACGAATTTAGAACGACGCTTATAAGCGAATATCACACCGCAAACGATATGGAAGGTATAGGACGGTGGATAAAGGGCGCTCAAAAATACGCTTTGCAAAAGTATAAGGATACGGGCAACTGTATTCTAGACAACCTATCCGCAGTCAACGAAGAAACCGTCAAGCAATATCAAGCAATAGTAAGTAAATATATTCCTAACACGATTTTAAGAGGGTATTAATTATAGCCTCTTTTTTTAACACGTCCTACCGTAACTTGCCGTCTTTGCAGTTCGTTGCAAACAAATAGTGGAAAGCGTTAGTATTTTAAATAAGGTAATTCTTCTGCTTGTGATGCTGACCCTGCCCTTTCCCTTATTAGTTTCTTTTCACTAACGTTAGCAATTTTTGATTTATCTATTTCTATAAAAACGGTGAAAGACTGCATATCGGCAGTTATGCCTCTTGTTATCGTATACAAATTTACAGTAAGCACGTTATCTTCTACTTTTACTTCTCCCAATGCTAAACGGTCTCCACCGCTTGGCGTTGCTCCCATAACCACAATCAACGCACAATTTTTAAAAAATGCCCTGCGATATTTTTTTAATTCCTTACAAAATATACAGTATGTATTGTCACAACTGTCTTCGTGCTCACCATACATTTGCCTAAGGCTATCTAACGAATCAACTATAGTAATGTTGTCATTAATATCTGTAAATATTACCTTAAATGCCTTTGCTTCTCCATCCACGCCTTCGTATAACAAATCGCCACAACCAACAAGCGCAAACAGCATAACAAGCGCTAAACCTAAACATAAGATTTTTTTCATATTTATTCTCCTTCGATAAAGATTTTTTATATGTTATAACCATTTTACTATATATTACCACACTTGTCAATAGGGAAAAGAAAAAATTTTCTTAAATAGCCTCTCATTTGTAAGGGGAGGTGCCGAGGTACGAGGCGGAGGGGTTGTAAAAATACGGAGTACGTTAATAAGACAATCCCTCATCGCTACGCGCCTGCTCCTTTTGCACAAGGGAGCCTTTTTATCCGCGCATACGCTCGCACTAAAAAACGTATTTATATACGCAATAGCAAATTTTGACGAATTATATAGCAAAAAGAACTCCGATTTTACCTTCGGAGTTCTTAATTTTATCTTTTAGCTTAAGCTTTCGATATACATACAAGCGTTTGTAGCAGCTATTGCGCCGTCGCTACAAGCCGTTGCCACTTGGCGAACAGCCTTTGTTCTGCAATCGCCCGCAACAAAAAAGCCTTCTGTCTTGGTTTTGCAATCTTCGCTCGCTATAACGTAGCCACGCTCATCAAGGTCAACCATGTTATCAAACGCCTTATTGTCGGGAATTTGACCGATTGCTACGAACACGCCTGTAATATTGTGCGTCTTTACGTTTCCGTCCTGGTCAGCGTACTGTACTGCGGCAAGCTCCTTTTCTCCCAAAAAGTCGATAATGCTCACGCTCTTTCGCCACTCAATATTGTCCTTAGCGAGTAGCGTGTTTACAAGCCTTCCGTCCCCCGAAAATCTATCCTTGCGGGTGTAAATATACACCTTGGAGCAGTAGCTCGAAAGAAGCAACGCATACTGAAGCGCAGTATTGCCGTTGCCGATTACCATTACCTCCTTGTCCTTGTAGAACGGGCCGTCACAAATAGCGCAGTAGTACACGCCCTTGCCCACAAGGTCGTCGCGGTTAGACTTAGTTTCTATATGCCTATGCTTAACACCGCTAGCAAGAATAACCGCCTTGGACTCATACTCGTTGTACTCGGTCTTTACGGTAAAGGTACCGTTATTTTTGCATACGTACTCCACCTTTTCTATCTCAAGCTCAGTACCAAGCGCCGAAATTTGCTCAAATAAGTTGTCAGCAAACTGCTCTCCGCTTATCTCCTTGATAGACGGATAGTTCTCAAGTCTTGGAGAAGTGGCGATTTGGCCGCCAAGGCTTTCGGACTCTAATACAAGCACGGACCTGCCGTTTCTTAAAGCGTAAAGCGCAGCGGTCATACCCGCCGCGCCTGCGCCGATAACAATTATATCGTACATTATTTTATACTCTCAATATATTTTCTGATTTCACTCGCGTTGTCGAACATCGCCATACCCGACTGAGTGGGAACAACAAGCGTGGGCGCTTTTTTGATGCCGTATCTTAATGCCATAGACGGATTTTCTTCTGCGTTAACCACGTCAAAGGCAATTCCCGCCTTTTCGAGCATCATCTTAGCCGTTTTGCAGTTGGGGCAGCCGTTTCGTGTAAACAAGGTTGCCTTGGTCACAAAATGCTCAACCTCGCCCTTTTGCTGACAATCACAGCTTTGGCTTTCTTTCTCTACGAGCTTGCTGTTGTCAATATCATAAACCTTACGAGCGCTAAATTCCTCACGCTTACCGTCGTTCCAGTTTTGTACGGGACGGTAGTAGCCGGTTATACGGCTATAAACCTCGGTGGTCTTGCCGCAAGTGGGACAAGCGTACTCCTCGCCTGCGATATAGCCGTGATCGGAGCATACCGAATAGGTGGGAGACATTGTATAATACGGGAGCTTGTAATTTTCGGCAATCTTTCTAACGAGATTAGCAGCAGCCTTCCAATCAGGAAGCTTTTGACCCAAGAACGCGTGGAATACGGTACCCGAGGTATAAAGCGTTTGGAGCTCGTCCTGAATATCCAAAGCCGCAAAAATATCGTCAGTATATCCTACCGGAAGGTGCGAGCTGTTGGTATAGTACGGAGTCTTATCATTTTCGCTTGCGGTAATAATGTCGGGGAAGCGCTTCTTATCGTGCTTAGCAAGACGGAACGAGGTGGATTCAGCAGGAGTTGCTTCGAGATTGTAAAGGTCGCCGTACATTTCCTGATAGTCCGAAAGCTTGTTGCGCATAAAGTTAAGCACGTTCTTTGTAAACTGCTGAGCTTTGCGGTCAGTCATGTCAGCCTTTATCCAATTTGCGTTAAGACAAGCTTCGTTCATACCAACCAAGCCGATGGTGGAGAAATGGTTGTTGAACGTTCCAAGATAACGCTTGGTGTACGGATAAAGACCTGCTTCCATAAGCTTAGTTACGGTGTCACGCTTAACCTTGAGCGAGCGAGCCGAAATGTCAAGCATCTTGGTAAGTCTTTCATAAAACTCGCCTTCGGTCTTAGAAAGGTACGCAATTCTCGGCATATTGATAGTAACTACGCCGATAGAACCGGTACTTTCGCCCGATCCGAAGAAGCCACCCGACTTCTTTCTGAGCTCACGAAGGTCAAGTCTAAGACGACAGCACATAGAGCGTACGTCGCTGGGCTCCATATCGCTGTTGATATAGTTGGAGAAATACGGAGTGCCGTACTTTGCCGTCATTTCGAACAAAAGCTTGTTGTTTTCGGTTTCCGACCAGTCAAAGTTGCGGGTAATCGAATAGGTGGGGATGGGATACTGGAATCCTCTACCGTTTGCGTCGCCCTCGATCATGATTTCGATAAACGCCTTGTTTACCATTCTCATTTCTTCTACGCAATCCTTGTATTTAAAGTCCACTTCCTTGCCGCCAACGATAGCGTTCATTTCTGCAAGGTCGCCCGGCACTACCCAGTCAAGAGTAATGTTAGTAAACGGCGATTGCGTACCCCATCTAGACGGAGTGTTTACACCGTAAATAAACGACTGAATACATTGCTTAACTTCTTTGTAGCTAAGGTTGTCAATCTTAACGAACGGAGCAAGGTAAGTATCAAACGACGAGAACGCCTGCGCGCCTGCCCACTCGTTTTGCATAATACCAAGGAAGTTTACCATCTGGTTGCAAAGCGTAGAAAGGTGGCTAGCCGGAGCCGAGGTAATCTTTCCCGGAACGCCGCCAAGTCCTTCCTTGATAAGCTGACGGAGCGACCAACCTGCGCAGTAGCCGGTAAGCATAGAAAGGTCATGGATATGAATATCAGCGTTTTTATGCGCCTCGCCTATTTCGTCATCGTAAATTTCGCTAAGCCAGTAGTTTGCAGTTACCGCGCCGCTGTTTGACAAGATAAGACCGCCGACCGAATAGGTTACAGTCGAATTTTCCTTAACACGCCAATCGTTAACCTTAACGTAGTCGTCGATAATCTTTTTGTAGTCAACAAGAGTGTTGCTTATATTACGGATTTTTTCGTGCTGTTTACGGTAAAGAATATAGCTTTTTGCAACGTCAACAAATCCGGTTTGAATAAGTACAACCTCGGCGCTATCTTGAATATCTTCTACGTTTATGATATTATCTACAATCTTCTTTTGGAAATCGGCAGATACTCTAAGCGCCAACGTGTTGAGCATATCCGCTGTATAATTTACTTGCTTTGCATTAAATGCCTTACTTAAAGCCGTCGTGATTTTGGACAAATCAAATTCAACAAGCTTACCGTCTCTTTTTCTTACTTGAAACATATTCTTTACCCCTCGTCTTCTATTTAGCGCGCGAAACGCGAGCATACGTAATATATCACACTATATATTGTGTTGTCAATCGTTTAATCGCAATATTTTGTGAAATTTTTTAACAATATCTACTATATATTGTGTACAACCATAATAACAAGTTTTCACAAAAGCTTGACGAACACCGCAAAAAAGGCACAAAAAAGGCGTGATTTTTTATCTAACAAAAAACCACGCTTTGAGTATATTTTATATTGTATTTAGTTTATTTCGTCTATCGCCTGCTTAATATCTTGTTTTCCGTTTTGAGCAAAATGGTCTACCTTTGCGGTGTTTTTTACAAAATGCGACAAGCAGCCTGCGCCGCCCACGCAACCACCTTCGCAAGCCATACCCTCAATAAAGTTCTCATTAAGGACGTTCTTGCTCCTTTTGAGAAGCGCCGTTTTGCACTCCGAAATTCCGTTGCAAATAACCGGCTTAAGCTCAAAACCACTTTTATGTTCTTTGAGCGCCTTGTCTATCGCTTGACAAAGTCCACCTGTACGCGCAAACGCTCTTCCGTACTTGGACGCTTGCGATAGCACCTCTTCGCCAAGGAAGGTTATGTCAAGGTCGCGGCTATCAAATATCGCCTGAAGCTCTTCAAAGGTAAGCACCGAATCTATGTACGGCTTGACGGACTCAAGCTGCAGCTCTGCCTTCTTTGCCGTGCACGGGCCTATAAATATTACCTTGGCGGTTGGGTCTTTTTGTTTAATGAGCTTGCCCATAGCAGCCATAGGCGAAAGGTTGTGAGACAAGCTCTCCGCAAGCTCGGGATAATCGTGCTTTACGTGCTTAACAAATGCAGGACAGCACGACGACATCAAAAATCCTTTTTCGCTAAGCTCTCTTGCTTCGTCATAAGCAACCACGTCTGCGCCAAGCGCCGCCTCTACTACGTCAGTAAAGCCTATTCTTTTGAGTCCGCTTATCACCTGCCCCATCGTTGCATACGAAAACTGCGCTGGCAGCGAAGGCGCAACGATCGCAACGATCTTGCCGTTTTCCTTCTTGGCAACCTTCATCATATTGATAACGTCAAGCATAAACGACTTATCCATTATCGCGCCGAAAGGACATTGATAAATGCAAGCGCCACACGCAGTACACTTATCTTCATCAATAGATGCAACGTTTTGTTCGTTAATAGAAATCGCCTTTATCTTGCAAGCATTTTGACACGGACGCTTACGGTTAACAATCGCTGAGAACGGACACACCGACGCGCACTTGCCGCATTCTACACACTTGGTTTTGTCTATATGAGCCACGTGAGCCTGGTCAAACGAAATTGCCCCCTTCATGCACGCGCTCGCGCATCTGTGAGCAAGACACCCACGGCACGACAAGGTTACTTCATATCCTGCGGCCGGGCACTCTTCGCAAGCTATATCAATAACTTCTATTATGTTTTTGTTTGCCTTGTTGCCGCCCATAGCAAGCCTAACACGCTTAGCCAAAATAGCGCGCTCTTTGTATACGCAGCATCTCATAGTTGGAATTTTGGATGGGTGAATAATCTTAGGAATTTCCAACACGTTATACAACAAAGACCCCTCAAATGCCTGCTTGGCTACTTCGCGGAGTACTCTATACTTCAAATTATCTACGTATGTGTCAAATTTCTTTTCCATCTTAATCCCTTTATGTCGTCCTAACTATTTTATTAATACCTAGTATGATTATATCACATTATATGCGGTTTTGCAACAATTACGCAAAACAAAATACTGAATTTTGTTCACATTGTTAGATAGAGCGCAATTTATACAATTTTTACTAATATCCGTATCTTTTTCGTTTTAGCCAATAGAAAACAAGCGAAACCACTACCGCCATTATCTCGGCGACTACAATAGAAATCCATATCCCGTCCACTTCCCATATTAGCGGAAACAGCATTACCGCCAAGGCTTGAAAGACGAGCGTTCGCAAAAAGGATATAATTGCAGAAGTAACACCGTCATTAAGCGCAGTAAAAAAGGACGAGAAGAATATCGCAAAGCCCGCAAACAAGAACGAAAACGAGAATATTTTGAAGGCATGCAGAGTTAGGTCTAACAGCCCTTGGTCGTATCCAACGTACAAAACAGAAAGCGGCTTAGCCAAAAGCAGCGCCGTGCCAAACATAAAAATTGCGCTAACTCCTATTATTACCAGGCTCTTTTTTTGCGTTGCCTTAAGCTCGGCTTGGTTTTTTGCGCCGTAGTTGTAGCTAATTATGGGCGCGCACCCTACCGAATAACCGATAAACACGGCAAGAAAAATCATATTTACGTACATCAAAACACCGTATGCCGAAATTCCGTCTTGACCAATATACTTAAGTAGCTGAACGTTATAAAGCATACTTACTATCGACATAGAAATGTTAGTCATAAGCTCAGACGAACCGTTTGCGCACGTCTTTGCCAAAGCTCTAAAGTCCCACCTTGCCTTAGTAAGACGCAACAAGCTCTTGTTGGGACACGCAAAATATATAAGCGGCACTACTCCGCCCACGCATTGGCTGATAGCCGTTGCCGCCGCCGCGCCCGACAAGCCCCACTTAAGCACCGCCACAAAAATTGCATCTAGCGCTATGTTAGTTACGCCTGCCAAAATGGTAATAACAAGTCCTAACGTCGGTTTTTGCGCGGTTGCAAATAAGCATTGAAACTCGTACTGAAGCACGTACGCGGGAATCGCAATTATCAAAATTCTTCCATACGTTATGCTGTCCGCAAGCAATTGCCCTTCCGCCCCCAAAAGCTTAGCAACAGGGCGCAAAACGACAAGTCCGACCACGGTCAACACTATCGAAAGTATAATAGAAACATACACTACTAGTGAAAAAATTTGATTTGCCTTTTGCTTATCTCCCTCACCCATGGTTTTTGCAATAAGCGCGCCACCACATGTGCCGAACATAAAGCCAACGCAACCCAAAATCATAGCAAGCGGAATTATGAAATTTACCGCCGCAAAAGCGTCCTTGCCCGCAAAATTAGAAACAAAAAACCCGTCTACCACATAATATATCGACGTAAATACCATCATAATTATAGACGGAAAGGTAAAGCGAAGTAGCTTTTTGTATGTAAACTTGTCAGATAACTGTATTTGCATAATAGAATCTTTTAGCAACACGAATTATACCATAATCGCCAAATATATGCAAAGCTTTGCGCCGTGCTTTTCAAAAATTCACTACCTTGCCTTTATCAAAAGCTGTGTATTACAAATATGAAGCCTCCATCCAAGAGGCAGGGGGACCGCGGTTGCGGTGGAAGGAGCCTACGGAAGCTTTCAATAAGGCTTTATCTATAATGCGCTCTCCCCCCAACTGCGTAGCGCGCTCCCTCTAAGCGCGAGCCTATCTCGCTGAGCCAAAAAGACTAAATACAAAAACCGTCCCTTTAATTAAGGAACGATTTTTGTATAATTAGCTTATAACATTATTGTTTTGCACAAGCAAAATAGAATAAATACGATATAATCTTTGCTTGTTTGTGCAATTTTACTCATTTTCCCACTTAGTAGGCACGCCGTCAACGTAATGCCAATAATTGCCCTCTACCGTAGGCTGAGTTTCGCTATAATAGTAGCGCGTTGCGGCAGTTAACTCTCTATTATAATTTTCAATAGAAATACTTTCCCAATTTCTTGACGTGCCTTCGTAATATACGCTCGTCAAGCTTGTACAATTATCGAATGCTCCAAAAACAATAGTCTTGACACTAGCGGGAATCACAACACTGGTCAAGCTGACGCAACCTGAGAACGCGTGCTCTCCAATAAACGTTACGCCACTGGGAATCACAACACTCGCTAAACTGTCGCAGCTTGAAAATGCCGACTTCTCAATTCTTGTTACACCGCTGGGAATTGTGACGCTCGTAAGACTGTCGCAGCCCGAAAATGCACTCGCACCTATACTCGTTACGCTGCTGGGAATTGTAACGCTCGTAAGACTTCTGCATCCACTAAACGTACTATCGCCAATGCTCGTTACTCCATTAGGAATATCGATGCTCGTAAGGCTACTGCAATCGTAGAACGCGCTATTGCCAATGCTCGTTACTCCATTAGGAATATCGATGCTTGTAAGCTCACTGCATCCACGGAACGCACTATCGCCAATACTAAATACGGTGATTGGAATTGTGATGCTTGTAAGCTCACTGCATCCACGGAATGTGCTATTACCAATGCTCGTTATGCCAAGCGTGATTGATATATTCGTTAAACTACTGCACTTTTCAAACGCATAATCTGCAATCACTCTGGTATTGTCGTGGATTACACAAGAAGAAATCGACGTATTATTTGCAGATATCAATGCAAAATGCGGGTTTTGCCCGTTTCCTAAATATTTGCAATTCTCGTATTCATTAAATGACAATCTATTGCAACCACCAAACGCGCTATTACCAATGCTCATTACACCAAGCCCTACTGTTGCGTTCGTAACGTTAATACAATCATAGAACGCTTTTTCGCCAATACTCGTTACGCTATTAGGAATATCGATGCTCGTTATGCTCGTGATGCCATAGAACGCGCATCCTGCAATACTCGTTACGCTAGACGGAATAATCAATTCTGCGACGAGTTGGCTGTTTAGATACAATTCCTTTACGGCTACGGTTTTTTCCATAAGTGCAGACAATCCCGAAATATTGCACCAAGCCGCCAAATCCTTAATGTATATTTTCGAAATGCTGTTGCAATCATCAAATGCAGAAATTCCGATACTCGTTACGCCACTTCCGATAGTTACGCTTGTAAGATTAGTGCAGGCATTGAACGACTTAAATCCAATGCTCGCTGCGCTATCAGGAATATCTATGCTCGTAAGACTAGTACAATTTTCAAACGCATAATCTCCGACTTTCGCTATGTTACCCAAAATATCTATGCTCGTAAGACCAGTGCAGCCTTTGCATACGGAGTCGCCCATAGCCACTACGTTAGCTGGAATTATAAGACTCAAAAGGCGACTACATCCTGAGAACGCGCTACTGCCGATAACCGTTACATTATCCGGAATTACAATGCTAGAAATTCCACTGCAATTGTTGAACGCATAATTGCCAATGCTCGTTATGCTAGACGGAATCGTGATATTAGTAAGACCACTACAACTGTAAAAAGCATACGAATCAATTAGAGCTAAACCATCAGGAAGAGTGATGCTTGTAAGATTACTGCAACCGTAGAACGCATACCCTCCTATCCCATTTGAAAAAGTTACAGTTACACTCTTTAACGAAGACGGAACCTTGCTACCGTTATTATAATAGCCAGATGCGCCAAAAATATATCCAAAGAACGTATTTTTAGTTCCGTTTTTTGTTGAGCCAATAAACGGCAACGTCATTTCTGCCAAGCTACTGCAATTAGCAAAAGCAGACTCTCCGATACTAATTACGCTATCGGGAATTGTGATGCTTGTAAGAGCACTGCAATTAGAGAACGCAAATGAACCAATGGTTACTACATTAGACGGAATTGTGATGCTCGTAAGACTACTGCAATTAGAGAACGCAGACGAACCGATAAGTGTTACGCTATCGGAAATTGATATGCTTGTAAGGTTTGAGCAATTAAGAAAAACACTTTCATTGATAGCCGTTACGCCGTCAGGAATTGTAACGCTTGTAAGATTCGTACAATATCCAAAAGCTTGCGAATCGATGGTCTTCACACTGTTTGGAATTGTAATACTTGTAAGATTTGCACATCCATAGAACGCGGACCTTCCAATGCTCGTTACTCTGTCCCCTAAAATTACGCTCGTCAAATTGCTGCAATCATAGAAAGCAGACGAGCTGATAGACGTTACACTTCTATTGTTATAAAGATCTATTACTATTTCTGTTTCCGTGCATTCGCCAATTCCCGTTACGGTGTACGTTCCGTCGGAATTTTGCGAAAAAGCCAGCCCCTCCGTGCTTTCTTCGCGAGAACAATACATACAGCTGCCATTTTCAACGTTATGCGCATCCGTGTCAACTATTTCTTCATATGTGGTATAATCGCAACCTTCCCTTTCGCAGGTTACGTACTCGGCCCAACCGCTTTCCATACAAGTGACAGTCTTTGCTTCGTGCGTTGATAAGTCGTGGTTAAGCGCAGGAATTTCAACATATGTATTATATGCGCAACCCTTACGCTTGCAATCTTCATATGCATCCCAGCCAACCTCAGTGCAATTGGGCTCTTTTGCTTCGCATGTTATTAAGTCGTGATTAAGCGCATGAATTTCTTCCGTATAGACGTCACCGCAATCGCAAGTATATGTAATTAGTCCTTTTTCCGTGCAAGTGGCTCTTGTTTTACTCTCTGTATAAGAGTGCGTATGCTTGTTGCAAGCAACAACACCCACTGCGCTCAATAAGCAAAACACTACCAGAATACATATAGAAAGTTTGCTAGTTCTCATAAAGCACTCCTTTTTATATAAAGATTCTTATATTAAGTTGCAATATAGTAATGTAATATTATCATAATTCCTGCTCTTTGTCAACAATATTTATAAAAATTTTGCCCTTACTTTGCAAAATATTGTCGCAGCCGGGCAATCGTAGATTGCGAACGCCACGGAGTGAAACGGAGTACTATACGTTAACGGAGTATTACGAATCTTGATTCGTAAGCAGCAGAGGCAAAACAAAAACCGCTTAGGGTAACCGTAATAGTCGTAGGGATTTTACGGTAAAGCGTGCTTTTTTAGTGTTGTTTCTTTTTGATAGGCAACAAGGCTCTGGTTTGCTTTTTGTATTCGTCAAAGCCTTGTTTTCTGGATTGTCGTTTGTCTGCCATCGGTATTCTGATTACTAAAAACATAATAGTATTTAGTATGGCACCGTTAAGCAGCAACGCCATGCCCGTCGATATAACACAAGCAAGTGCTATGCTCCACCACATAAGAATTTCGCCAAGGTAGTTTGGGTGTCGACTGTATTTCCACAAGCCGGTGCGAATAAACAGAGTCGTGCGTTGTTTGCGATATTTGTGCATTTGGCAATCGGCTACGCCCTGCAACACTACCGACAGTATTGCCGTTACAACAAAAACAAGCGATAACGGTGGCATTTGTGCTTCCATACGCAATACTAACGCCACAGGCATTATGCAAAAATATACTATGATGGTAGGGAACAAGTCTATTCCCAACAAGCATACAATTGGGTATAGCTTTTTAGCTTTTTCTTTAAGCATAACGTAACGCCAATCTTCATAACCAAACCCAGTAAAGGTGTAAGACCAGTTTGCCATAAAGCGAACGCTCCACAGCAACACAGCAACAGCAAGAGCAACGTGGTAGAAGGTCAGCGATTGTGCCCCCAATAGGTAAGCTACCGTAATTACAAAAGGTTGAACGCCCCAATACGGGTCGTAGATAGATGCGTTTTTGAAAATTAGACTAAAAATAAACACTACCATTGTTGCTGCAATGTCTGCAATCATCACCGACAACCACCATTCTATGTTATCGCATATAAACACGTATGTTAATATACCAACCGCAACAGCAACGACGTAGATTAAACAAACAACCAGTAGTGTCAACGCACGGCTGTTTTTTAGTTTTTGCATTTTTGTTTCTCCCCAAAGCGTTTTGTATATTGTATTATATTTTTAGCATAATTGTCAATCATCAAACAAAACAAGTCATCTTGTTATAAGTCATAAAAAGGTGGTAGAATTTTACACATAAGACAAAAGTAAAAAAATACGGGTTTGACAGTAATAGGAAAACTTTGTCTACTCTTATTAGAATACTTAAAGCAAAGTGCAAGCCAAAGATTTTAGGCTTTGCAATGATAGACGTAATCCCCAGCCTGCAGTTAAAGAAGAGTGCCACAACTAGCACTTTTAACTTAAAGCATATGGTAAACCCATACCTATTTTTGAACATAGAAAAAGAACTTGGATTTTCTTGTCTAAGTTCTTTTTCTTTTTTAACCGCTTGAAAACTGCAATATACTTAAATTTAAATTGTTTCTAAAAAGCCCTATGTCTTTTGCTCTTTTTGTAACGGTCTTTTTGGAGCTACTGGCCGGATTTTTACCCTCGACCTGCTGCTAGCCGAGCGAGTTTACGAGCGAACGCCACGAAGCCGTAGGCGGAGTATTACGAATCTTGATTCGTAAGCTGCAGGACTAAATACAAAAACCGCTTGGGTTATCCCTTGCGGTCTTTTTGGAGCTACTGGCCGGATTCGAACCGGCGACCTGCTGATTACGAATCAGCTGCTCTACCTACTGAGCCACAGTAGCATTTTTTTCCCTTTGCCTTACGCCATTCTTACGGGCAAGATAAGGTACATAAAGTCCTCAGTCGAGCCACTTGGTACAACTATACACGGACTAACGGAATTAGTAAATTTAATAACGATATTATCACAGTTAACGTAACGAAGAAGCTCGGTAAAGTAGCGCGCGTTAAATGCGATAGTAATGTCGTTGCCGAGAAGCTTAACCACAATTCGCTCGTTGATATCGCCGATTTCGCTATCTGCGGAAATCTCAATCATATCTTCCTTGATATCAAACTTAACAAGGTTGTTGCGATCCGAGCCAGAGTGAGCGAGCAAGATTGCGCGGTCAAGCGCGTCTTCGAACTGCTCCTTGGGGAGAGTAATAACGGTGTTAAAGTTATACGGAATAATATGCTTGTAATTCATAAAGTCGCCGTCAAGCAAACTCGCGTAAATCTTGGTATGAATAAGGTCAACCATAATATAACGCTTTTGGATATAAACGGTAACGGGATCAAGCGTATCCTCAATAAGCTTAGCAATCTCGTTGATGCTACGAGCCGGAACGACTGCCGACATCATAGCGGTAGTACTCTCTATCTGCTTAACGCACTTAGCAAGGCGATATCCGTCAAGCGCAACGCCGGTAAGAGTATGCTCCTCTATTTCGAGGTTTACACCCTTAAGCATAGGGCGAGCATCATCAAGACTAACCGAGAAGGAAATCTTACCGATAAGGTCCTTAAGCTCGTTTTTGATAATAACGAAGCTTTGGGCGTTGGTTACGTCGGGCATAACGGGGAATTCGTCAGCAGGCCTGCACGAGAGCGTACCCTCGTTGCCCTGATAGCGAATAACGAGTCTGCTGCCCTCTGTGAGCGAAAGCTCAATTTGCTCTCTGTTGAGCTTCTTGACAAACTCAGAGAAAAATCTACCCGGAACAAGCGTTTCGCCTTCGATTTTTACGTCAGCAGGAATACTCTTTTCGATATAAAGCTCTTGATCGGTTGCAAATAACGTCAAAGCTCCCCCATCTGCCTTAAGCTTAATGCTCTCTAAGATGGGGTTGGTTGTTTTTGATCCTACTGCTTTATAAACCTTGCCGACTGCCTCGGACAAATCGTTACCATTACAAATAAGCTTCATAATATCACCCAAAGAAGATTATACACTTTTTTGAAAACTATGTCAATACTTTTATGGCTTTACGCGCTTTATTTTTTAAATATTCGCAAGATGCTCGTCCACCAAATCGCTTACTTGAGCAAGTGAATTTGCCGAATAAATGCGGTTTTTGAATTCCTTTACGCCACGTTCGCCCTTAAGATAATAGGCAAAAAACTTGCGGATAGTCACCACCGCATAATGCTCGTCAAAGTACTCGCCCAAATACCTAAGATGCCTTTTTATAAGCGGATATTTTTTGCTTAGCTCGCCACCCTGCAAATGCGCAAATATGCTGGGGTTGATTAGCGCTCCCCTGCCTATCATAAATCCGTCCGCGTACGGCTTTCGTTCGTTAAACGACTGCGTATCCACTATATCGCCGCTTAACGTAACGGGAATAGTCAGCGCGTCGCGCACCATGCCTACCGCTTGGTAGTCTGCCTCGCCACTATAAAGCTGACTGGTTGTTCGTCCGTGCACGGTTACCATTGCCGCGCCCGCATCTTGCATACGCAAAGCAAAATCGGCGGCAACGAATTCGTCACTTTTGAATCCCTTGCGAATTTTTACTGTTACGGGCTTGCCGCTTTTTGTAAGCTCGCTTACAATCGCCGCAGCTGCTTGCTGTTTATGTAGTAGTGCCGAGCCTTCGCCGTTTTTTATCACCTTGTTTACAGGACAACCCATATTAACATCAATGATGTCAAAGTTGTCCAAAACGCCAAGCTCAAGCGCCTTAGCAAAATCTGCCGCGTCCGAGCCAAACAGCTGTACACAGCTTGGGATTTCCGCCTCGCAAGTCCTAAGCATCTCAAAGGTTTGCTTATTCTTATAGCAAAGCCCCTTGACGCTTATCATCTCGGTAACCGAAAGTCCTGCTCCAAGCTCCATACAAAGTCTACGAAAGGCAATATCCGTGTACCCTGCAAGCGGAGCGAGTATTAAGTTGTTTTTTAGCCAAACGCTACCTATTCTAAACTGACTCATCTACCGCCCCGTCAAAATATTTTTTCGCTTGTTCGCAGTTAAGCTCGTTTACCTTAAGCCCGTCCTTAATTACTGCTTTTTCAAAAGCGGTATACTTTTTTTGTAGCCTTGTGACAGTATCCAAAAGCGCCTGCTCGCCGCTAACGTCAACGTGGTGCGCTATCCAGGCAAGCGCCAAAAAAGCCTTGCCGAGCAGCTCGTCCTTTTTGCTGTCGTTCTTTTGGACAACAAGCTCGTCTATATATGCAACAAGCGAGCTTTTTAACTCGTCGAGCGAACGTCTTAATCCGCCCTTTTCTACGCGCTTAGCCACCTTTTGCGCCCTCAAAAGCGCAGGAAAGCAATCAGGCACGTCGTTGACAGCCGCCGAGAAGGTTTGCTGATGCTTTTCCTTCATTTTGTTGTTTTCCCATACCGAAAGCGCTCCGCTCTCGCTATCTGCCTTGTCCGAGCCAAATATATGCGTATGTCTGCCTACAAGCTTGTCATTAAGCCCCTTGATTACATCTTCGAGAGTAAACTCTCCGCTTCTAAGCGCAATATCACAGTGGAACACCACCTGCAACAAAACGTCGCCAAGCTCCTCTATCATACCGTCGATATTTTCATCAGTAATAGCTTGCACCGTTTCGTACGCTTCTTCGAGCAAATTAATTCTTATGCTCTCGTGCGTTTGCGCCTTGTCCCAAGGGCAGCCGTTAGGTGCAGTAAGGCGAGTCATAATGCGCAAAAGGTCTGCAAAGCTCGAATTATTTCCCTTTTCTACATAAATGGCCGTATCAGTTCCATACGCCTTTTGCCTGTCAAGGTCAACTAATTCGATATACGTCTTGCTTTTTGCTGTACATAACGCAACCTTTTCTTCGGGCGAATAGAACTTGAGCAAAAAGAGCTTTACCTCGCTAGCAATTTCCGCATCGTCTATGGCGTACACGCAAATGGGCGTTTCGGGGTCGGGATAAATACTGTCAAGCCTTTCGTACGCGCTAAGGTACAAGCACGAAGTGGACGGATTTATCGCAAGATCGAACGGTCCGGGAATAATCTGGATTTCAACTAACTTGCTAAGCTCAGCTACCGAGCTGTCCTTGTAGCCATCTCCATCTACACAGTAAACTAAATTGGGATAGCTCTCACTAAGTCTAATTAGCTCAGACGCAATAGTGCGGTTTAGCTCGTCAAAGTCTTCCGCCTTATCATACAAATAGTCAAAGCTGCCGTTGACTAGTCCTGCTATTGATTTAGAGGGCGGAGTACGCAGCGTACGCGAAATAATCATTTCGGATGCAAGCAGCATATCCATACCACGCTTGGTTATACTATTTTCGTTAAAACCCAATCCCACTACCGTAATCATAAAAATTCTCCTTTATGCCTAGATTTTACCATATTTTACATTTAATTAGCAATCAAATAAACGCATATTTTGGCGCAAGCGGTAAATACTAAAAACACAAGGAGGACTGATTATGAAAAAGCAAAAACTTAACTCCGGCGAAATTGCGCCGTGGTCGGGCGAATACAACGTTATTTCGTCCAACGGTAGAGTTGTAGGTACTGTAAACGTATCCAAGGGCGACAGAATGCCCCCTACGCAAAGTAGCGGAGATCACTTTGAGTATGCAGAATAATCTACTCTAAGTAAGAAAAAGGCGCATCCATTTTGGGTGCGTCTTTTTTGCTTTGTTTTTTGATTTTTTAATTATCTTTAGCGTACGAAGATAAAACAACAAGCCAGCTATCGCCATACACAAAACAAAAAAACGCCTGACAGATAATCAAGCGCTTTTTGCAATTAACTATAATTATTTAATAATCTTAGCTACAACGCCAGAACCAACGGTACGGCCGCCTTCACGAATAGCGAAGCGGAGACCTTGCTCAGCTGCGATAGCGTGGATAAGCGAAACGGTCATCGAGATGTTGTCGCCAGGCATTACCATTTCTACGCCTTCAGGAAGCTTGATGGTACCGGTAACGTCGGTAGTTCTAAAGTAGAACTGAGGACGGTATCCATCGAAGAACGGAGTATGACGTCCGCCTTCTTCCTTCTTCAATACGTAAACCTCTGCGGTAAAGTC
>JAFVXL010000080.1 GCA_017501145.1 Clostridia bacterium
AAGTTTGGACTGACGCTTATTCGGTAGGCGGTGCTTTTTTTTGGTATGATGGGTGGAAAGAATCTTTTGTGTTGGCACATTCTTATGACGAGCTTCTCAAGCTTTTTAGTGAAAATACCCATATCAGCGATCATTATGTTAGCGAAAACATTGACGTTTGTGAACATAGAATATGTAAAAGACTTTCTCATTATGACGAAGAGTTTTTTAAAGATAGAGCGTTGATTATTAACACAGAATACCATGCGACTAGTGGTGGTGCGTTTGTAATAGATGCTGTAAAGGTAAGTGACCAAACGTTGTATTTGGAGTTAGTATACTTAGACGGGCTGTTGCAGGGAGGGGGGCAGACGACGTTGTTTATTGAAGTAAAAAAATCTAAAATAGAAGGAGTTACTAATAAGGCTAAAACAGTAACTGGAGGTTATTATTATGGTAAATTAGATTGGCATCACAAAGTAATTTTGGAAGAAAATGACGCAAAAGGAGAGCGTAACTACAAAAAAGCCCACAATGAAGCTTATAAGAACTATATTGCAGCTCATAAGTAAAAAAGGATTTGTATATGAAAAAGTTGTTTAAATTAATATTAATTTTATTTTTTGCAGCAAATGTGTTGTTAATTTGCAATAAAAATCAAGTTTTAGCAAACAATGAAGTATCGATAATAGAAGAGAAAGGAACGTGTCAAGTCGTTCCTTTTTTGATGTGCAAACGCGAAAAAACGCAAAACTTTTTTCATTTGCCTATTGACAAAACATATGATATATGGTAAAATATAACAAATAATTTATATAGGAGGGCAAATATGGTAAAGAAAATAGTTATTCCCATTGTTGCTGCGCTTGTAGCTGTAGTGGTAGCGGTAGGCGCGGCAGTAGGAATACATTACAAACAAAATGGTATGTGGTACAATGCATATATTGAGTTTAACGGCTCGGCAAAGGAAGAAATTCAAATTATTAATACAAAAGAAGAACTTGTTTATCATTTGTATGAAAGATACGAAGATGATTACGATGATTCGTTTTTTGTATTTAAATCTCTTGTTGCCATAAAAATTTTTCAATATGAAAGTCAACCCAGCTATTCAGTAAAAGATGTATATGTGGAAGATAAAGTTCTGAAAGTCGATCTAAACGCAGAATATGGCGGTGGATCATTGCAGGCTCATTGTAGATACTTGATAATAATAGAAGTAAATAAGTTTGATATAAGAAATATAACAGATGTACAATATATTGTTCATAAAAACAAATGAGGATAATCATGAAAAATAAGAGTATAATTTTAACAGTATTAATAAGTTTTATGTTTTTGTTCAATATAAGCGGAATGAACAAAAATGTATTTGCGTTACAAGGTTTTTATTATGAAGAAAAAATGTATAGTAACGTTACAATTGAAGATGATTTTGATGGCAGTAGTGTGCTAGTGCTGTTAGATAAAAGTATAAGCGGGATAAATAAGGTACATAGCAAAGATTTCTTTGGAGATATAGAAATAGAGAGTATAGAGGATATTTCAGTTGTACCATCTGAAGACAATAAGTCGGCAATGGCAGAATTTAATCAAATACTTTTATTGAAATTACCACAAGAAAATAAAGCTATAGTTATAGAAACAATTAGGCGATTGGAACAAATTAATGGTATAAAATATGTAGGTCCTAATAGTTTCGGGCAATTGCAAAGTGTTCAGATGGAAACGCAAGATATTGATTTGGAACATTTTGGGCAATGGGGATTAGAAAAGATTCAAGCTTATGATGCATGGGCCCTCATCGGAAACAATAGAAGCAGGGTTAATGTAGGTATTGTGGACACAGGTCTTGGTGACTTTGATAATTATGGAAATCTTTATCATGAAGCACTGTCATGCAATTCTTTGGGATTGGGAAGAGATTTCTTAGATGTTGAATTAGGTTCTCCTTTTTTAAGAGAAGACCTTAATGGACATGGTACGCATGTAGCAGGAATAGTGGGAGCAAGTGGAGAAATAGACGAAAACTATCCTGTGTTAGGCGTTAATAATTTAGTTAATTTTATTCCATTGCAAGTGATAGATGGATATCACAATAATATAACAGTTTCTATGTGTATTTCTGCTATAAAATATGCTCAAGCACAGCAAATACCAATTTTAAATTTTAGTATAAGTTTTTTATATTCTGAAATAGATGGTTCCTTGTGTTTTCACGAAGCAATAAAAAATTATGAAGGTTTAATGATCTGTGCGGCAGGAAATCAAAGTGCAAATTTAGATGATGTTAGCAATATAGATGATGATATTCGTCGTTTTCCGGCATATTATGCTTCGCCTTATTTTGAAGGAGAAACACTACAAAATCTTATAGTAGTAGGTAATACAGATATTGGAGATAATCTAGCAATATCATCAAATTATGGAGAAAACACAGTAGATATTTATGCGCCGGGTCAGAATATTTTAAGCACATACCCATATAGTTTACATGAAGACGAGGATGAGTCAGAATTGGAAGAAAAATTTGAAAATGGTGATACAATTTGTCATTCTCCAGGTTATGCAATAACGTCAGGGACTTCTATGGCAGCGCCTTTTGTAACAGGCGTAGCATCGCTGCTGTTGTCCGTAGATCCTTCATTAACTACAGCGGAATTAAAATCGGCAATATTGGAGGGTGCAGATACAATAAGAATTGTGGCAGATGGGTCTTTTAAGTATGTAAAAAGATTGAATGCGTTAAAAGCACTTTATAATGTTATTGTTGATCACGAATATCTAAAAGCCAAAATTGAAAATGGTAAAGCAGTTATAACAGGAATTAGGTCAAATTTTGCGGATGAAATTGATGAATTAGAAGGAGAACTTTGTATTCCATCCGAAATTTATATTGGTGACGATTATTACGAAGTAACGGAAGTTGAAGATCTTGTTTTTGCAAACCAACAAGATATTATAAGCGTTGAACTGCCTGACACTTTACAAATAATTGGAAACAACGCATTTTATAATTGTGAGAATTTGACAGATGTAAGTTTCAATTATAGCGTTGAATTATTGACTATTGGGCGTGGGGCTTTTAATGAATGTATTAATTTAAGCAATATAACTATACCAAGTTCAGTTACAAGTATAGGAAATAGTGCATTTAGGGGATGTGATGAACTAACCGCAATTTCTTTTGGGGCAAGCTCTAGTCTAACAAGCATAGGTGATGATGCGTTTAGCGAAAGTGGATTACAAAGCTTTACTTTTCCAAGTGGTGTAACGGAAGTCGCAGATAGTTTGTTCGACGGTTGCAGTAGTTTAACTAGTGTCAACTTGCATAACGATGTAAGAACAATAGGGGATAGGGCTTTTCGTGGCACGAATTTAAGTTCAATAAGAATAACGCCTAACGTTCGAGAGATAGGAGATTGGGCATTTTACGCTTGTGAACAATTATCCGGCATAACGTGGACTCGTCAAGCTGATAGCAATCAAATTGTAAGCTTGTTGCACACTGTAGGGCAATATGCTTTTGCGGATAGCGGACTGGAAAGCATAACGATACCTGACACGGTAGAAGAAATAGGAGCAAGTGCGTTTAATGGGTGCGAATCGTTGACTGCAATAAACATAAGCCCAACGAGTCAACTTGCTAGCATAGGCGCGGCTGCCTTTATGGGCTCTGGAATAACCTCGATATATATTCCTAATAATGTTACGGAAATTAAATACAATACGTTTGAAGACTGCATAGACTTGCAATCAGTTGTTTTCGAGCCAAACAGCAACGTACAAGGTATTGGATATATGGCGTTTAGAAACAGCGGCATAGAAGAGATTATAATACCCGAAAGTGTCGAAACAATTGATGATTACGCATTTATGAATTGCCAAAGCTTAACGCATGTACGCTTAGAAAGAGCAGAAATAGGAGTAGCTCAAGCAATTACGGAAATAAGTAACACAGCCTTTGTGGGCTGTAATTTGGTTAGCATTAAAGTGCCGTATAAGCAAAGCATTAATGCATATAAGTATAGCTTGTCTCTTTATGAAGATATTATCAGTTACGATATCCCAAGCTTAACATATACGCTTTTAGATAATGGAACGTATATGGTATCCAAGGGAGATATTGCGATTGAAGGCGAGCTTATAATCCCCGACGCGTACAATGATGTACCCGTAACGGCAATAGCAAATAATGCATTTAGCGGATGGGATAAAATAACGTCTGTAACAATACCAAATAGTGTAACAGTTATAGGCTCGGCTGCTTTTAGCGGATGTAGCAGTGTTATGAGTGTAACAATTCCGCTTAATGTAACTACTATTGGTGATTATGCATTTGCTAACTGCGTAAACTTGGCTACGATTTACTTGCCTGCAGCCGCTGAAATAAATGATACCGTTTTTGACGGTTGCATAAATTTAGCTAAAATTATAGTGCCGAATAGCGTGGCGATATATAATGCATATATAGCGCAATTAGAAGATGAGAGCTTGATAGAGCTAGTTGAATTTGAATCTAGTGGATTAAGCTTTACTTTGCAAAATGATGGGACTTATGAGGTTAGCGCGCTAATAACAAGTTTGACGGGCGAAGTAGTAATACCTGCGTACTATAACGGAGTCCCCGTAACAAGAATAGGTAATTACGGCTTTGAGGACTGCATAGGGATCACTTCGATAAGAATACCGTCAACTGTAACGGCTATTGGGGCGTATGCGTTTAGCGGATGCAGTAATCTTAATAACGTTGTAGTGCCCGAAAGCGTGGCAAGCATAGGAGCTTGTGCATTTAGTGACTGCGAGGGGCTCTATGCTATGATACTTATGCGTACTCCCGATAGAGGTATAACCTTAATAAACCCGACAGCATTTATCGGTTGTCAATTGGGCGGAATAAGGGTAATGGATGAGGAAAGCTACGAGGCTTATTTCGCTTATTACGAGCTTAGGTCTGAGCAAATTGCCGAGGCGCTTATATACATAATGTATATTTAGTTGATATAAATAATAATTAGAGCAATAACCAAAAGGCGTTGTGAGTGGTCACAGCGCCTTTTTAGGTTAGATAAATATTGCCGTTATACAAAAGCCGAGTAAAGAAGAGATCAGCATATACGGCATAGTTATTCCGTTGTTAAATATAAATATTACGCACATTAGCGTGGCAACGGTAAATATTCCCCACACACAGTCGAGCGTAAAGGTAATAATGCGCTTTTTGATGCGCCGCTCAGCTACCGTTACACCAACAAAGCAAAATCTGCTTATGCTACCAAGCGCAAAACAAAAGGCGCATAGAATAAGCTCTCCTATCATTTGAAAATCCTTTTTAGCAGCGGAACCTTGGCGACGGAATATTTTACGCTGTCTATTTCGCCGTCAAAGGCAAGAGAGCCGTCTTCAAGATTGAATTTGCTTATTTTGAGATTTTTGCCGTTTATCTCCATTTCTCCGCAAGCAGTAACCAAATTTATTAGGTTGGCTGATGACGAAATTACTTTTTCTACACCGCTCATAGAGCAGCTTGCGCGCTCAGAAATGGTGTACGTGTGCGGTTTTTTTGGTGCTTTTTCCATAAAACTCTCCTTTTATTGTATATTATCTTTCAGAGTGAAAAAGCGAAGGGTGCTTCTTTGAGGTAAGAAAGTCGTCAAACGAGTATAGTCCGTACGGCTGATTTATAAGCCACCTTGCCGCTTTAAGCGCACCTTCGGCAAACAGCCTGCGATCCAAGGCGGTATGTGTAATGGTTATAATCTCGTTCTCCATGCCAAAAACCACCTGATGCTCGCCGATAACGTCGCTAAGACGAATAGAGTGAATTTCGTTAGCGCCCGATGCATCCTTTAGCATAAGTGCTGTGCCTGAAGGCGCGTCCTTCTTTTTGGTGTGGTGAGTTTCTACTATTTCGCATTTGCCCACGCCCTTTAGCGTATCGCACAGCTTGAGCATAAGGTTTATGCCCACACTCATATTACCCGATTTAAGTACGGCGTGACGTTTAGAGCAATCCTTTATAAGCTGCTCGTCTTCAGCTGATTGACCTGTTGTAGCGATAACTAACGGGCAATTAAGCTTGTCGGCAAGAGCAACTACCTTTTCGGTGGCTGCGGCTGACGAAAAGTCGATAATTACGTCGCTAGGCGCTTCGTCTATTCGCGAAGAGCTTGCGCAGCCCGAAAGAACAAAGTCGTCGGGGAGAGAGTGAGCGAGAATTTGCCCCATCTTGCCCGATATTCCAAATATAAATACTCTTATCATATAAGATTTAGCTCCTTCATAACGTTATATAATTTTTCTTTGTTTTGCTCGCTAAGCTCAGTTAGCGGCAGGCGTGGCTGACCTACGGATATGCCCATAAATTCAAGCGCGGCGCGAACAGGTATAGGGTTTACCTCGCAAAATAGCGCGTCTATAAGCGGTAACAGCTTAAGCTGTATTGCGCTCGCGTCTGCCGTCTTGCCGTAGCGCGCAAGGTCGGTCATTTGTCCCATAAGGCAGGGGGTGACGTTAGCCGCTACTGATATCACGCCTTGACCGCCCATACATACACAAGGTACGGTAAGAGCATCGTCGCCGCACCAAACGGGTATGTTTAGGCGCAAGCATTGTTCGATTTGCGCCATATTGCCGCTTGCTTCCTTTATGCCTACGACGTTGTTTAGCTTCATAATTTTTTCCATCGTTTCGGGCAAAAGGTTGAAGCCTGTTCTTGTCGGTACGTTATATACGATTATTGGTAATTTGGTTCTTTCGGATACGTATCTATAATGTGAGATTGCTCCATTTTGCGTGCATTTGTTATAAAACGGGGTTACGACTAAGCAGCCGTCTGCTCCCCATTTGTGCGCGTTAATGCAATTTTTTGTGGCGATTTCGGTGTTGTTGCTGCCTGTGCCTACTATAAGCGGCAAATTAGTGTGCGCGCGTATGTATCTAACAAAGTCTTCCTTTTGGTTTTCGGTTAGCGTAGCCGCTTCGCCTGTTGTGCCAAGCGCAATAATGGCGTTTACGCCACCATTTGTTACGTGCGCCAAAATTTTGTCGACCTCAGAATAAATTATACCTTGCTCGTTTACGGGCGTAACCATTGCTACGCCCACGCCTGAAAATAATGACATATTCTTCTCCTTATATAAACAGTTCGGCTATTTGAACGGCGTTAGTTGCCGCGCCCTTGCGCAAATTATCTGCTACCGTCCATAGACTAAATCCGTTTTCTATTGTTTCGTCACGACGAAGCCTGCCTACAAAAACTATATCTGAGCCAATCGCATCAAGCGGAGTAGGAGAATCGCTGATTATTATAGACGGACTTGCGGTCAAAACGTTGGAAACGTCGCGCAGCGAGCAGGGTGTATTAAGCTTAATGTTGATTGTAGCGCCGTGACAGTTGGACGTGGGAACGCGCACACAGGTCGCATTAACCTTAATGCTTTTTGATAAAATTTTATGCGTTTCGTTTTTTATTTTTAGTTCTTCGTTAGTATAGCCGCCCCATAGATAAGAGCCAATTTTGGGCAAAAGGTTGTTCTTTATTTGTCTGTCAAAAGCAACTGCTTCGCCACTTTCTAAGTCGGACAATGCTTGCATCCCTGCTCCACTAACTGATTGATACGTGCTTACTACCATACGGTCTATGCCAAAATTTCGGTGCAAGGGCGATATTGCGGTAAGGATTTGGATAGTCGTGCAGTTTGGGTTTGCTATTATTCCGTTATGAATACGCGCGTCGGACGGGTTTACTTCGGGAATAACGAGTGGCACGTTGTCGTCTAATCGCCACGCTGCCGAGTTATCTATAACGATTGCTCCCATTGTAGCGAAAATTTGCGCGTACTTTACGCTGATATCGTCGTTTACTGCAAAAAGAGCGAAATCGCAAGAGTTGTGATATACATTTTGACCGTTTAGCTCATAAACCTGCTTTTTGCCAAACGGTGTGTCTATTTCGCTGTCTATCGCGCCAAAAAGCACGAGCTCCTTGATTGGAAATTTTCGCTCGTGCAAGACGTTAAGCATAGTTTTGCCGACAAGTCCGGTTGCGCCCACTATTGCAACTGAAAATTTTTTTGTCATAAGTCCTCCATAGCAATTTTGCGTTTGCTTTACAATATGAAGGAATATGTCAAAAAATGACCAAATAATAAATTTCTTATAATACATACGAAAATATTTGAGTTTTGCGATAAAATAGGTTATAATAATTAGACGGATTAATTTGACCGTAAATATCTAACTCGGAAGTGTTTATGAAAAAGGATTTGTTAAATAAGCTAACGGTTGACGAATATAACCACGAGTACCTTATGAAGAACTACCAGGAGGGCGGACGCTTTAAGCTTTTTAGCAACGTTTTTTTTGGTAAGATGAGCAATATGAGTAAGGCTAACTGGTGGATGATTCTGTTTGCATTGCCTGCTCTTGCTGCTATCATTTATATTGCGTATAGGGCTGCTAACTATTCGTCTTATGTTCCTTTTGGCTCTAACTACGGGCTTGGCTATCCTGTAATCAATGATAACGAAGCGGTTTATGCTGATTTGATTTTTAAGAACAATATGTTTAGGGCGCTTTTGCTTATACCTTGCATAGTGATAGGCTTCGTGGGCCTTGCGGGACTGTTTAACGTTGTTAAGTACGAGTCGCTTGGGTTTACTGTCAAGGTAGGTAAGGAGTTCTTTAAGGGAGTTAAGAACAATTTCACTATATATATGTGGGTTGGACTCGTGCTTGCCTTGCTCTACTTCTCTCTTGATTTGTCGCTCAACTTCTACGGCAATCCTGAGCTTGGACTCGCTTGGAAGATAGTAACTATTGCGGCTAACATTATCGTTATGGCGTTTGCGCTAGTTATGTCTTTTTATATTTTGACGCAGGCCGCGCTATATAATATGCCCGTAGGTAAAATGATTAAGAACGCTTTTTGGCTGACCGTTTCGTTTGTCATCCAGAATCTTATTATGCTAGTGTTTTCGCTTGTGCCTGTTGCGCTCTTGTTCTTATGCGGTTCAAGCTCGCTCCTTGATATAATCATATTTATGGTGCTTGCGATGGTGGGCTTTTCGTATATTGCGTGCGTGTGGACGATTTATTCGCATTACGTATACGGTATGCTTTTTACTGCTGTGATTGATCAAAATAACGGTGGAAAGAAAAAGCACAAAAAAGCAAAGGCCAAATAATAATGTACGAGGTTATTTCTAAGTATTATGACTTGTTTATGGAGCAGACTCCTTGGGTGGATTTTGCCGTAAACGCCGTCAAAAACAAGGGTAGAGGGGCAGACGTGGGCTGTGGTAGCGGCAATGTGACAATCGCACTTAGCGCTAATCACGACGTAATTGCAATAGATTCAAGTCCCGAAATGCTTACCGTTGCCTCGGAAAGATTTAGGAAATGCGGTTTGAGAATTCGTGCTGTTTTGCAGGACGCTGAGAAATTGCAGCTTGGCTTTAAGGCGGAATTCATTACGGCTATGTGCGACGTTGTAAACTACATGCGTCACCCACAAAAATTCTTCAAATCGGCTTACGACAACCTTCAATGTGGCGGAGTTTTGGTTTTTGATGTAAGCAGCGAGTATAAGCTTAAGAATACGCTTGGCAACAACGTTTATACCGAAACGAAAAACAACGTAACTTACGTTTGGGAAAATACGCTTAACGCAAAAAGCGTGGATATGAATTTGACGTTCTTTGTTCCGAGCGAAAAAGGACTGTACAAAAAGTTTGTTGATGTTCAAACGCAGTATATTCATAGCGAAAAAGAAATTGTTTCGCAGTTAGAGCAAATTGGCTTCAAGGTAGAAATTACCGATACCAAGGATAGAATTTATTTTGTGGCAACTAAGGCGGCTATTTGATGGCAAAAAAATTTGATTATATAACAGCTGCAGCGAAAATGGTGGAAAAGGGCGAGTATGAATCGGCCCTTTACTACTATTTTCTCGAGCGTAAGGTTGCGCCTAGTGACGACGTTGACTTAAGTATAGCTAACGTTTACGCAGCAATGGGACTTAATAACGAAGCGCTTAAGTTCTATTTTCGCGCGTATGCCGCGTGCAAGGACAACGAAGATGCTATTAAGGGTATAATTTTTTGTCTAAAGGACATAGATAGCAACGCTGCCTATTACTACCTCCATTGCGTGCTTAACGAGAACGCGCGCGAAGACGTAGGCTTTGATTATGAAGAATACGACGAGCCTCCACCGCTTAAAGTGCACGACAGACGCGACAAAAGTGAGCTTATGGAAAAGGCTTATGAGCTAATCGAAAAGGGTAGCTTGGATGACGCCGAAAAGATTTTTTCGAGTATTGCGAGCGAGTCGTATCAGTATGGCGACGCGCTAGTGGGTAAAGCGACGCTAAGGATGGACGAGGCTAAGGCTGACGAAGCGCAAAAGCTTGCATTGGAGGCGATTGGCGTTTCGGCTAAGCACGTAGGAGCGCACGTAATTATGATAATGGTGTGCGACGCCAAGAACGATAAGCAGGGTATGGACGAGTGGGCAAGGCGGTTGCATCAGCTCGATAGTAAAGCAGAGGATGATGTGATAAAGACCGCGTTGTGTCTATGCACTTACGGATATTATGCCTTGGCTGAAAAATACGTACTACGTAGGCTTGAATTTGCGCCGTACGACAAGCTAATGTTGCTCAATTTGATTAACGTTCATATGTCGGGTGGAAGCGTTGACAAGGCGTATAAGGTAGCCAATAAGGTTAATGTTATTTTTCCCGAAGACGTGGAGGTTAAGGAATTGACTACCCGTCTTCTTAAGAGTAAAGATTGCAAAATGCCGAGTGAGCTGTTTGCTTTTAGGCGAGAGTGGGCGGAGAATATCAAAAATTTATTTATGACGGAAGGCGCATTTACTGAGCCTGAGCATATTATGTGGGTGAAATGGTTGCTTGAGTCCGAGGAATATATGTTTTTGCAGTCGGCTGTGTGCGCCTTCATAACGGGTATGCCCGAATATGACGAGATTTTGGATGAGGTTCTTATCGATCCTCTTGCGCATCAAATGATAAAAAAGCAAATATTGCTTCGCCGCGCCTGCGATAGAAGGACCGAAAGGGTGGAGTTCGTTATATCCAACGTATTCCGTTCGCTTAAGGTTGAGCATCCGCAGGTTGCTGAGAATTTGGAGTTTGCGTACTACTATGTGTTCGTTGCTCTGGCCGTTATGGAGCTTGAGTTCGAGAAGGAGCTAGCGCAAGCGATTAAAAAAATAGCTCAAAGGTATGACAACGCAAATGAGCAAGATAGAGCCGAGCTTTCGCTTAACGCTCTTGCGACGCATTTGTATTTGCTTGCTCGTGGCGGCAAGGTAAAAAACGTGCTTGAGCTTTTCGATTGTAGCGAAGAAGAATTCAAAAAGGCAGCTGCAGTTCTTGATATATAAAAGGAGAAGATATGTACAGTTTTAATAGATTGTTTTCTCAATACGTTTTAGCTAAGGGGCATGTTCACGAGGAAGAGCTTGCGAGCGTTTATGACGAGTGGTATAACACACCTAACGGCGCTCTTAACGCGTCGCCTAAGCAAATAGTGGACAGTATGTCGGACAGCGAGCTTGTAGAGGAGCTTATAGACGAGTGTTGCGACGGCGCGCCCTCGCTTACCGTTATGGAGAATTTGGAAAAACGTGGCAACGATAGGTTGCTTACCTCCCTTCTTTATGAGGACAACTCTATGCTCGTTTATTGCGCGGCGGAGCTGCTTCGCAATATGGACAAAGCGCCACTTGAGATTTTTGCTAATATGCTTAGCAGGGTAACTGACGTAGATTTGTTTGAACTAATCGTTTCTGCTCTTAAGGAAGATCCGGATAGCGTTAGAGAAGATTTGCTTGACATAGCGCAAAGCGCAAACCAAGAGGTTAGAACGGTAATAGCTGAGATTTTATCTGGGGGTAGTAAGGATGAGAGAGTGTATAAGCTACTTACCGAGTTGTTTGCGTCGGGGGATAATCTTGCACTTTATGCAACGTATCTTGCTCGTTACGGTGACGAAAAAGCTGCGGGGATTTTGTATCGCGCGCTCGAGAACGCGCCGTACGCCGACTATATAGAGATAAGAAACGCTATCGAAATGCTTGGTGGCGTTGTGGACGAAGACAGGGATTTTTCGGCTGATCCCGAGTATATTCTTATAAAGGAGAACGCTGGTGCAAACAAATAACGTAACGCTTGCTATGGTAAAAAGCAACGAAGAAATTAAGACCTTGATTGATACGGCAAACCATAATCTTGAGGTTATGGGATATACCGAGCATGGCGTAAGACACGTTTCGTTCGTGAGCCGAGCTACAAGTGAAATTTTGTTTGAGCTAGGCTACGACGCTCGCATGGTGGAGCTTGGTGCGATAGCAGGCTGGATTCACGATATCGGCAATGCTGTCAATCGCCGTCAGCACGGTATTTCGGGCGCAGTTATGACATACCAAATTCTTACTCGTATGGGTATGCTGCCTGCCGAGATTGCCCTTATAGTGAGCGCGATAGGCAATCACGAAGAAGAAGTCGGTATACCGGTAAATCCCATTTGCGCGGCGCTCATTATTGCTGACAAGAGCGATGCGCACCGAAGCCGAGTTCGTAAGGACAAATTCAATCTTAACGATATTCATGATAGAGTAAATTTGTCTATTAAGAAGAATTTTATAACGGTAGACAAAGAGCATAAGACGATTAAGCTGTTTATTTATATGAACGAAATCAGCTCGCCGGTCGAGTATATGCAAATTTATATGTCGCGCATTATTCTTTGCGAAAAGGCGGCGGCTACTATGGGCTGCTCGTTTGAGCTTATTATCAATGGAAACGCGGTTAATCGCCGTCAAGATATAAGCGTAAGCGAGGCAATGCTTAAAGAGGGCGACTTTATCGGCAAAAGAGTTGAATATCAAACAAAGGAGAAGTAATATTGAAAGCTGTTTTGTTTGACCTTGATGGCACTTTGCTCCCTATGGACCAAGATGCGTTTATACGCGCTTATTTTAAGCTTTTGGCGGGCTTTCTTTCGAAATACGACTATCAACCGGACAAGCTTATTAAGGCTGTTTATGAGGGCACGGGAGCTATGATATTTAACGACGGAAGCCGCAGTAACGAGCAAAGATTTTGGAGCTATTTTACAGGAGTTTTTGGACAAGAGTCGCTAAAGGATATGGACAAATTTGACGCCTTTTATCAGAGCGAATTTGATTGTACTAAGGACTTTTGCGGTTTTAATCCTAAGGCTAAGCTAACGGTAGATGGTCTTAAGAATAAGGGTATAAAGGTGGTTTTGGCGACCAATCCTATTTTTCCGGCTGTGGCAACACACAAGCGTTTGCGCTGGGCTGGGCTTAATGTAGATGATTTTGAGCTTATCACTACGTACGAAAACATAGGATATTGCAAGCCTAATCTAAGGTATTATCAAGAAATTTTGAATAGGATAGGCGTTGAGCCCAAGGATGCGCTTATGGTGGGTAACGACGTATCTGACGATATGGTTGCATCTAAGCTCGGTATGCCGACGTTTCTTCTTACCGATTGCTTAATAAACACAAAGGACGAAGATACGTCTATATATAATCAAGGTGGCTTTGACGAGCTAATGAGGTTGTTGGGAAAACAAGTAAAAATTTAATACTACAAAAAAAGAGCAGGTATAAGGTGATAAGACCTTTTGTACCTGCTCTTTTGTGATTAGAATTAAGTTTACTGCAATAGGCAAACTGCTCCTGCGGCAATTCCTTTGCCTTCGCCGATTGCACCCAAGCCTTCGGTGGTGGTGGCGGAAACGTTTATTGAGTTTTCGCTTATACCCATTGCGCTGCTTAGTCTTTTGCGCATAAGCGGAATATAATCTTTCATTTTTGGCGCTTGAGCCATGATTGTGGCAGAAACGCTTATGATTTTTCTGTTTGCAGCGTTTACCAACGCAACCACGGTTTTTAATAGTTCAATGCTGTTTGCGTCCTTGTATTCGTCCGTACACGGGAAAAGAACTCCTATGTCCGGCATGTCGATTGCCGAAAGCAGAGCGTCCATTATGGCGTGAGCAAGCACGTCTGCGTCGCTGTTGCCCGTAAGCCCAAGCTCGTAAGGAATTTCTACACCGCCGATTATAAGCTTGCGCTCCTTGACGAAAACGTGGAAATCCATACCCGCGCCTATTCGCTGACACGGGGGCGTGGAAATAAGGTCCTCTGGGGTGGTTATCTTTTTGTTGTCTATAGAGCCAATCACTATTCTTGGCTGTCCGCCTGCCGCCATATATACTGCGCTGTCGTCTGTAAACGTACCGCTTACGTTAAGGTAGGCGGCTTTTATTTTGTCAAAGCTAAACGCCTGTGGTGTTTGTATGCAATACACGTCGTCGCGCGGAATTTCGTCGGTTATAACGCAGTCATTAACTTTTTTGAGCGAATCAACCGCCTTAACCGCGGCAATTCCGCTACCAAACTCTTGCGCTGATTTTATGCACTCTTTAATTGTCCTTTGGTCTACGAAGGGGCGCGCGGCGTCGTGAATAAGAACTACGTCGCATTGCTTGATAGCGTTAAGTCCGCTGCGTACGCTTTGAGTGCGAGTATCGCCGCCAAGAACGGTTTGCGCTCCGTAGGGGGCAGAAATTTCGCGTATTTGCTCGATATCGCGCTCAGCCGAAACGACTACTATATTGTCGCATAATGGGCTAAACGCATCCAAGAAATACTCCAAGGCGGTTTTTGCGCCAAAATAGCAAAGAACCTTGTTGATCTTGCTTCCCGAGCGTTCGCCTTTTCCCCCGCAAAGTAATATTGCGTTAACTGATGATTTCATACAGCCTGCTCGCTTCCTCCTTAGATGCCTTTTCGTTGAGCTCTTTGACTACAAAGGTTAGGTTGCCACTCAAAAACTCAATAGTAACAACATCCCCCACCTTAAGTCGATAAGAGGGCTTGACAACCTTGCCGCCTACTTTAACCTTGTCGGAGTCGCAGGCGGAATTTGCGAGAGTGCGTCGCTTGAGAATACGTGAAACTTTCAAAAATTTATCTATTCGCATATGCTTATTATACAATATTGGTATTTAATAGTCAACGCGTTAGCCCCTTAAGACTTAAAAAGTAGCGTGAAAAAAATCGCACAAAAGAAGGGATAAAAAAAGGCAAAAAAAATAAAAAAAATTTTAAAAAGGGATAAAAAACAGTTGACATAGGATATAAGGGTGTGGTAATATAACAAAGCTGTCCCGTTGGGAGAGCGATGAACCTTGACAAATTAAAACAATTAAAGCGAATAAAAACACAA
>JAFVXL010000081.1 GCA_017501145.1 Clostridia bacterium
CCCCAGCTTTCCCAAATCACCCGTTATAATAAGGTCAAAGTCGCTCGGCTGTGCCCCCGTTTCTCTAAAAAGCGCCACCATACTATCCATAGCCGCAGGCGCCATAGCTGCGCCCATATTGTTAAGGTCGGTAGTTCCAAAATCAACTACCCTTCCTACCGTTCCCATCGTAATCTTAGGCCCATTACCCTCTGCTGACAAAACGGTACAGCCTGCGCCCGTCACCGTCCATTGAGCATATGGCGGTCTTTGACAGCCATATTCAAGAGGATATCGAAAAGTTCTTTCAGCCGTAGCGAAATGACTTGCGGTAGAACACAAAATATTATTAAAGTGTCCTGCGCTTATAAAAATAGATGCCAAATTAAGCGCTTCAGTCATAGTTGAACACGCAGAATAAACTCCGAGATACGGTACGTTATACTCTCGCGCCACGTAATTTGACGTTGTAACTTGATTGAGCAAGTCGCCCGAAACAATTAGATCAATATCACTCTTTTTTAGCCCTGAATTTTCAACAGCGCCATTAATAGCTGCTGTAAGCATTTTAATTTCAGCATTTTCAAAGGTTTTCTCTCCCATTTTATCGTCCGACAAAACGCGATGAAAGTATTTTCCCATAGGTCCTTTACCTTCTTTTTCGCCTACAACCGTCATCCTTCCTACAATATGCGGTGGATTTTCAAAGATTATCGTTTGCTTGCCTTTTTTTGCTATCTTATCGGTTACAGGTAAATTAGTCAAAAACGCAGTATTTTCTCCTTTGTGTAAAGTAACGCTACTCATATTATACTCCTCCAGTTATAAGCAGGTTTATTATAGCCGCCACCGCCGACCAAACTATTCCGTTTACTACAACAGGACCAACGACAGTAAACATTTTGACCGAAGTGCCCATAATAAGTCCTTCCGTTTTGAATTCCATAGACGCGCTTGCCATAGCGTTTGCAAATCCTGTTATAGGTAAGAACGATCCTGCTCCACCCTTACGCGCAATCACGTCAAAAAAACCAAGCCCTGTAAAAAGTATGGCGATTGCAATAATCGTCATAGAGGTAAAGCTCACTATAAGGTCCTTACCTACATAAGGAAATACTGCGTAATAAATATCTCCTATAATTTGTGCAATTAGGCACGTCAATCCACCTATCCAAAACGAATTGAACAGTGAATGCCACGTTCCCGTTTTTGGAGTTATTGCCGCAACGTAATTTTCGTAACGCTGATTTCTTCTACTTTCTTTATCTTGCATTTTTTATCTCCTTAACTAATATTTCTCTATCTTCTTCGTTTAGCATAGGGTTAACGTTTCTTTCTATTCTTCTCATAAGATACCTCTATCGTAATATCTGTTTTTGATATAAAAATTATGCGTAACTAAAGAAAGAGTATCTGAATTTTTATAAATAGCAAAAAAAATGCACCACCTAAAGTATCTAACTTTGGAGTGCATTTCAATACAAAGAAATTGAATCCTTATACTCTTGCTACATTTTTTTAACTTTGCATATTTTTATACCAATAATACGTTACATATGTTTAAGACAGATAAAATCTATTTATATGCTTAAAGCAAAATGCAAATTATTCCGCCTTTACCCTCGTTGATAATTCTGGACAAGGTTCTGCGCATTTTCTTTTGAGTATCTTCAGGCATGGCAGTAAGCTTGTTGTTAAGTCCTTCATTTACAAGCATATGGAGCGATTTGCCAAACATATTCGTTTGCCAAATACCCTTGGGATCATTTTCAAACTGCGCGAGCAAGTTCTTAACCAGCTCCTCACTTTGCTGCTCAGTACCAACAAGCGGACTAACCTCTGATTCAATATCCACTCGCATAATATGGAGCGACGGAGCTGATGCGCGGAGCTTTACTCCGTATCTACTACCTTGCTTAAAAATTTCGGGCTCATCAAGAGTCATTTCGTCAAGCGAAGGAGAAACCACACCATAACCTGTTTCCTTTACGTTATCAAGAGCAGCCTTAAGCTTATCGTAGTGACACTTTGCCATAGCAAGCTCTTTTATGTTTGCAATAAGCTCGAAATCGTCATTGATTTCCATTTCGCACTGCTTACTAAGCGCCTGATAGAACAATTCGTTATTTGCTTCAACGTTACAACAAATTTTACCTTTTCCAAGCGCAATTTCAGTTGTTTCTGCTCTCTTAAAATGCTCATCCGACTGCAAAATGTAAATAATTTGGTCATAATCGGACATTTTCTTAATATCACCGCATTGAGATTTAATGAGCGCAATCAACCCCGAAATAATCTCGTTGTCCATAGGAAGAGCTCTCATCCACTTGTTAAGCTCAATATCCACGTCTCTAAGCGGAAATTCTAACAACACGGTTCTAAATAAATTAGTAATATCTTGCTCACTTAGATGCAAAACGTCTAATGGAATTACCGAAGCTCGATATTTTTTGCTAAGCGAATCTGCTAATTTTTTTGTTTCAGCGCTTTCTGGAACAGAAGAATTAAGTACTACCACAAACGGCTTATTAAGCTCAGCAAGCTCGTTGATTGCTCGTTCTTCAGCTTTTTCATAGCTCTTGCGTGACAAGTCGGTAGCTATTGAACCGTCGCTTGTCATCACAATTCCTATAGTTGAGTGATCTGTTATTACCTTTTTTGTTCCTATTTCTGCAGCTTGCTCGAACGGAATTTCTTTTTCGTCCCAAGGAGTCTTGACCATACGCATAGAGTCACCGTCCATATGACCGCTTGCTCCTTCAATCAAATATCCAACGCAATCAACGAGTCTTATACGCGCAGAAACATTTTCTCCCAACCTAACATGCGCTGCCTCAGACGGAACAAACTTTGGCTGAGTAGTCATAATAGCTTTACCATTTGCGCTTTGTGGCAATTCGTCCTTCATTCTTGCCTTAACGTTTTCGTCATCTGTAAAGGGAAGAACTAACTTTTCCATAAAGTTAGCTATAAACGTGGACTTGCCTGAACGAACCGGACCTACCACTCCTATATAAATATCTCCGTCAGTACGCTGACTTATATCCTTGTAGATATCAAATTCTTCCATAAATAAAAAAGCATCCTCCACAAACTTTAATACTAAAGTATATGCGCGGATGCTAAAATTATGAAATTATTTTTTGATTACAATAAATTATTTTTTTCTCAATACAGTTTTTAGCTTTTTGAATAAATCAGTTTTGTTTTCATTACCGCTAAACAATCGCAACAAGTTTCCTCTATGAGCAAAAAGCGTCATAACGAATATAACAAATATAATAATTATAGCCGGCAAATTTGCCATAAAGTCCAGCGATAGCGTATAGGCAGTAAAGATAAGTGGCGTTGCAATTATTATAAAAGATGCAATAGCACCCATTTTTGTAACAACTATAAATACAAATCCTACAAAAAGCGAAATACCTGCTACAAGAGGATTAAGAACAAAGCATATACCAATACTAGACGCTATACCCTTTCCGCCCTTAAACCTTAGACATACCGGATAAATATGTCCAACTATTACACTAATAGCGCCGATATATTTTCCAAGCTCTGTTGAGCTAAACGAAAACTTTCCTACTATAAACCAACCTATTACGCAAGCTATTACACCTTTTAGACCGTCAAGCAAAAGCGTAAGCAAGCCGATCTTAAATCCGTAGTTTCTAAACATATTCATAGCGCCAGGATTGCCGCTACCACACGTACGTATATCGCCTTTTTTTAGCTTGCTGATAATGAGCGCAACGTTAATGTTGCCCAAAAAATAACAAGCTATTACTGCTAGAACGATATATAATGCCAAAATTACTCTTCCTTCTTACTATTATAAACTACGTCTATCGGAGTTCCCGAAAAATCAAACGCTTTGCGTAACGAATTTTCCAAATATCTACGATATGAAAAATGCAAAAGACTTTCGTCGTTTACGAAAATAACGATTTTAGGCGGATTTGTAGATGTGTGAGTTGCGTACATTATCTTAAGTCGTCGTCCGCTTGGCGCAGGCGGCTCGTTAAGCGCAACAGCTTCGCGAATTACGTCGTTAAGCACACCGGTAGCAATTCTTCTCGACGCATTTTCATACACAGTATCAACGCAATCAAAAATTTTATCAACTCTTTGTCCCGTCAATGCCGATACGAAAATAGGTACGTAATAGCTCATAAATGCGAGCTTATTATCAAGCTCATTTTTGTATTGCTCTATCGTATGCGTATCTTTTTCAACGTTATCCCACTTGTTCATTACGATAACGCAAGGCTTTTTTTCTTCATGCACCATGCCCGCAATTCTAACGTCTTGCTCAGAAATCTCTTCCGACGCGTCAAATACGATCAAAACCACGTCAGCGCGCTTAATTGCAGCAACAGTACGCATGACACTGAAGCTTTCTACCGAATCGAAATCAACACCTCTTTTTCTTCTAAGACCGGCTGTATCAATTACAGTATATTCTTTATCGTTTCTAACAAGAGGAGTGTCGATTGCATCGCGAGTAGTACCAGCAATGTTACTTACAATAACACGCTCATAACCCAAAATCTTATTTACGATAGAAGATTTACCTACGTTGGGCTTACCTACTACTGCAATTTTAATTCCCTGAGTTACATCCGCTTCGATTCTATCAAAATTCTTAACTACTTCGTCAAGTAAATCTCCTAAGCCTTTAGCTTGTTCTGCCGAAATAGGTATAGGCTCACCAAGCCCAAGCGTATAAAAATCATAGAAATTATCTAATTCAAAGTTATCCAGCTTGTTAACAGCAACAACGACGGGCTTATTAGACGCGCGCAAATAATCGGCAATATCCATATCAGACGCCAATATGCCCTCCTTGCCATCTACAAAAAACAATATTACGTCCGCCAATTCTACCGCTGCTTCCGCTTGCTTCCTTATATAAGCGTACATAACGTCTTCGCTGTTATATTCGATACCGCCAGTATCAATAAGTGTAAAGTTATAGCCACACCACTCAGCATCGCCATAAATTCGATCACGCGTAACACCCGGCGTATCCTTAACAATAGATATCCTTTTGCCGCAAATTCTATTAAAAAACGTAGATTTACCGACGTTCGGTCTACCGACCACCGCCACTAACGGTTTACTCATAAAACAACTCCTTACAAAGAAATATTCTAGCATATTTTATATCATTTGTCCACCAAAACCACAGCAAATTTAGTTACAAACCAAAAAAGGCTACATATAACGTCATAAAATCTTAATACAAAAAAAACGGACGAAAAGAAATTTACTCTTCGTCCGCCTAAAATTAGATTTTACCTTTATAGAATTTTGTCGTCAAAGTAATCGTCAAATTCATCCTTATTGACGTCTTTAGATGCTTCGGTGTTCATAGATGATTTGACCACTCTCCTGTTGCTTGTCGTTCTTCTTGCCGTAACAACAGCCTCAAGCAAAAGCACGCCAAATACAAGTCCTATAATAAGCGAATCAAATACTCCTCTTGTACCCATCGAGAATACGTAACCGCCAATGCCAAAAACATAAATCAAATTAACGATAATATCCCCAATAACTACGCCACCCATAACGGATGCAAGCGTTCCGATACGCGAGCCTGTAATAAGAAAGGCAGCAGTTCCGCCTATAATTCCTACAATAATTGAGCTTGCAAGGATCATACCCGTGCTTTCAGGCAAAATCAACACTCTTGTTGCGACCGCAATAGCTGCAAATACTAATTCAGCGAATATTACTCTAACAAGCCCCCTATTCCAACCAATAAAAGCCATAAGAATAATCATACCTACAATAGGAACAATAAATCCACCGATATTGAACACAAAGCCAGTTCCAATCGTTATATCAGGAATCACCGCCCCAACTATGAGTGCAATTGTCAAGACAAATCCAAGCCAAGGCGCAATACCAAGATGACTGAAAAATTTATCCGACAAGCCGAAAAAGATAAGAATAGCAATTACTGTAAGCAACACTAAACCTATTGTCATAAAAAAAATTACCTCCTAAATAGTCATATAACTAAATAGTTGGTAATTTTAATGAATTTTATACCTTAATTAGAAATCTTTTTAATTATTAAAGCCGTAATAGTTCTCGTTATATGCAACAGTTCGCCACGTACTTACCGAAAGTCCATCATGAATAAGTGACTCAAAATTCTCAAGAAGATATTTTTTCTTAGCCGAAGAAAGATTAGTCTTAATGGATGAAATTCTTATGGTAGTGTCCGGACAGTACGACTTGCCGTTGAGCGTAGACGTTACCGTATCAAGCTTAGTAAGAACTTGCATTGACTCATCGTCAGTTACCCTACCTAACCAAGAGGTATACGAAGTAACGGAGGTATTGTCATCAGCGAAGTTAAGCTGCGGATCTTCACGCGTAGTAAACATAAACGCTGTAGAGGTTGCATAATAAGTCGAGCTTCCCGACATCATAATAAGATATCCGAGTGCACTTTGGGATGTATCCAACACGCTACGCTTACTTTCAGCCGTAAGTCTATAACCAAGCTTAAATTTAAGATTATTCCACGTGCTTGAAGTGTTTTCAACAAAACCCTTCAAGTTACGCAATACGCTACCATCACGAGCGTTGCTTTTGTCATTAGTTGTATCAGTAAAACCACAGAACAACGCTTTTCCTCTATGAAGATCACTGATTATCGTGTTATTATAAAATCCACTTTCAGCCAAATACATAAAGTTCATACCTGCGTAAGGCGCGTCATCCATAAATATTTCCACTGTGATTGAAACCTTCTTTTGTCCGAAAATATCTACAAACGCATCTTCATCATCACCGGTAAGCGTTACGGTAACAATAGGATTAGGCGTAGGATTGGGATTAGGGTTCTCACTATTGTACGGATTATCTGGATCATTAGGATTAAAATTCTTCCAGTTAAGAAAAGTTTGGTGATTAACTGTTTCAGCAGTCCAAATAGGAATAAATATTGCCAAAACTATCATAACAACCGCTAAAATGGCAGCTGATATACAAATAACAAACTTACGGTCAACTTTATTTTTAGCAACTGCCGCTTCTGCTTTTTGCTCCTGCTCCACAAGCTCCGG
>JAFVXL010000082.1 GCA_017501145.1 Clostridia bacterium
CTGCCTTTAAGAGCGCAGGCTCGGATACGCTTACGTCTATTAGAACGGTTTTGAGCGCTACGGTAAGGCGACGAAATGGCATGATAGAGTTTACCGTTTCGGCAGATGGGTTTTTGTACAATATGGTACGCAAGATGGCCGCATTTCTTATAGAGGTAGGCCTAGGCAAGATGGACAAGAGCGACCTCGACGGCTTGCTTGATTCTTCTAAGGCGTTTACTCGCGTTGCGCCGCCCGAAGGGTTGTACTTATACAAGGTGGAATACTAATGAATATTTTGATAGTGGCATGTGGAGATACGGGCGTTACGCTAAAGGTGGCAGCTAAGCTCAAGCAGCTGCTTGTAGGCGCAAGCGTAGACATAGTAGATGGTAAAGATAAGTTAAATTTATCGGGCTATGACGAATACGTGCTTGGCAGCAACATCCACTTTGGCAAGTTCAACAAACGGTTTTATAAAGCGCTTAAGGTACTGCGAAAAAGCGGAAAAAGTCCGTACGTATATATTAGCGGCGCGGAAATCGAAAAGAAGGAAAGCTACGAGAAGTCAATGACAAAAGAAGCTCCCGAGGCTAAGTGTGTTCGTTTTGTTTGGGGAGAGCTGCATAGCGACGCGGTGCGCGGCTTCAAAAAATTCGCCATAGAGAGTTTCTTCAAGGGCCGAAAGGACGACGGATTGCCAATTCCCAAGCTGTTGGACAAAGAAATAAAAGCATTAGCAAGGCAAATAATAGAAAGCAAATAAAAAAGCAGACTGCAAGGTCTGTTTTTTTGTGCTAAAAAATTTTATAAAAAAGTTTTGAAAAGTGACGAAATTAATAATTTACCAATATTTGTATGGTATAGTAAGCAAGATATTTAAGAGATAAGCTGAGTTATGGACAAAAGAAAGAGAAAAAATAACAAAAAACCGTTTTTGTATAGGTGTATTTTTGGGACAGTTGCGGCTTTTTACAAAAAGCGCGAAATCGTCAACGCGGATAATTTGCCTCCGAGCAACGCGATAGTTGTAGGCAATCACGCTCAAGCGCACGGCCCGCTTTTTGCCGAGCTGTATTTTCCTACCAAAAAATCCGTTTGGTGCGTAGGTCAAATAATGAGTATAAAAGAATTTCCTTCTTACGCATACAAGGATTTTTGGTCGCTTAAGCCTAAATGCGTAAGGTGGTTTTATAAGATTGTATCGTTTGTTATTGCGCCTATATGCACTTACGTTTTCAAAAAAGCGGACACAATAGGCGTGTATAGGGATTCGCGTCTTATGGGAACGTTCAAAAAATCGGTTAACGCTCTAAACAACGGCAAAAACGTAGTTATATTTCCCGAAGAGCGTATGCCGTATAATGAGATAATCAACGAATTCCAAGACAAGTTCGTGGACGTGGCTAAGCTGTATTACTCTCTAACTAAGCAAAAGGTCAGCTTTGTACCTATGTACCACGCGCCCTCGCTAAAGACGGTGACGTTTGGCGAGCCGATTAGTTATCAGCCCGACCTGCCCATTGAGGAGCAGCGAAAGGTAATTGTAGAGCATATAAAGAGCGAGATAACGCGTATTGCTAAGGAGCTTCCGCCCCACAAGGTTACGCCTTACGAAAACGTAAGCAAAAAGCATTATCAACTTTCGAAATAAATCAAAAAAAAGAGGTCGACTTATTTTTGTCGGCCTCTTTTTATATACGGCATTACTTTTCGTGCTACTCTATAACAAGTAGCGGTCGCGCAAAAGGATTTATTTTTTTATTCGTCGGCGCATTAAGTTAATTCGCCCTGATTTATTTGCGTCTTTTTTGTACCATAATAGCGCAAGTACTTGCAAGGGTATGGGTATAAAAAACAAAAAGAACATATTAGGCAGATGTATTAGCGATAAAAACAGGCAAGCAGCTACCGACCACATAATTGCCGATTCGCAAATAAGAACGGCTAAGCGGTGCTTCCATACTGCAAAAAGAACGAGTAGCACGATTGCGTTAATCGGGATTGCGTACAAAAACAGCAGCCAGGTTTTGTCAAGCTCGGGAGCGATTATATTAGCAAGCGCGTATAAGACGGTAATAACCAGCCAAACAAGCCCGGACGAAAGCAACGCAACAAACGGTCTGACCTTCTTTACCTTTTTGCGGCTAGTGATAAGCTGATCAATGGTAATATTAAATAGCCTACTCAGTTGCGCGAGCGTAGCGATGTCCGGATAAGATTCGCCACGCTCCCACTTAGAAACGGCTTTGTCCGAATAGCTTAGCTTTTCGGCAAGCTCGGCTTGAGTAAGCCCCAGTTCTTTTCGATAGAACGTAATATTTTCTGCAATAATTTGTTTGAGTTCGTCCATACTGCAATTATATCACAACTAGTCCATACACGCAAGCGTTTTTCGTGCATTCTACTGTCAGTAGAGTAAGGTAAATTGTCGCTCTACCGCATCGAAACTAAGGGGAGAGCTCAAAAAACCAAGAGGAGAGCCACCTTGGGCAAAAAACGGTTGATTTTTCTTAGCGGAAGGAATATTTATTATGTGTGCTAGCAAGGAGGACAAAATGAAAAATTTGGTTGTATTTGGTGATTCTATTCCAAAGGGGATAATTTATGAGGAAGGCAAAATAAAAAGAGCCTCAAAAATTGCCGTGGACGTTTTGGGCGAGTATTACCGTTTTGACAACGTGTATAATAGCTCTATTTATGGACAAACTTTAACTCGACTAATGAGCAAGGGAAAGATAGACGAATATATATCGTCAGTGGATAATTCGGACGAAAAATACGCTGCTATATGCATAGGAGGCAACGACGCCGATTACGACTGGCGAAGCGTTGCGGCATCACCTGACCTTGCGCACAGCTCGGTGACAAGATTAGAGGATTATTCAAGTATGCTTGACGAGGCTATAAAGAAGCTAAAGCAATCCAACCACAAGGTGTTTTTGTTTACCTTACCGCCCGTTTTTTCGCAGTTATATTTTTCTAACGTTATTTCTAAAATGGCAGACGGCAACAAGGTGCTTAGGTTCTTAAATGGCGACGTAAGTAATATTTATAGACACCAAGAGCTTTTTAACGGCGAGGTGGTAAAATGCGCGTTTCGCAACGACGTCAAGCTCGTAGATATTAGAGCCTCGCTACTTGACGATAGAGATTGCTTAAATAAATATTGTATAGACGGGGTTCACCCCAATCAAAAAGGCCAAGAGTTTTTGGCCAAGACGGTTATTCAATACGCTTAAAAGGAGAAAAAATGAGTAATATAGTAATTTCGGTTTCGGCGACCTCGGATATAAGCAAAGAGGTTTCGCAAGAATACGGCATAGCCGTTGCGCCTATGGAGTTTTCGGTGGACGGAGTTGAGCAAAATACGCTTAACGGTGTGGACCTAGGCGAATTTTATGAAAAAATGCGTGGCGGAGCAATAACGAGAACATCCCAAATTAACGTAGAGAGGGCGCGTGAGCATTTAGAAGCGCTCACAAAAAATGGAAATGACGTTTTGCATTTTGCGATTTCTAACCACCTTAGCGGAACTTATGACAATTTCGTTACGGTGGCAAGCGAGCTTGAGGCGCAGTACGGAGTGAAAATTAGGATTGTAAATTCGCTTAGCGCAAGCTGCGCGATTACGCTTATGGCGGTTGCGTGCGCCAACAAGAAAGAAAGCGTCGGCGATATCGAGGAACTTTTTTCTTACGCCGAGTGGCTTAAGAATAATACAAGCGCGTTGTTTACGGTGGACAGCCTAACGTATCTTGCTCGTTCGGGTAGAGTAAGCAAGGCGGCTGCATTGCTCGGCAACGCTATCAAGCTCAAAGTTGCTATGCGCGTTGATGATAGTGGCGCGCTCGTGCCGTACAAAAAGGTTTTGAGTAGACGTAGAGCGCTCAGCGAGATAGTTATGTCAGCAAAAATGATGTACGTACCCGAATTTAACGAGTTTTTTGTGGCGTATGCGGATTGCTTGGACGAAGCGCAAAGCGTAAAAGCAGAGATACAAAATGAGCTTGGCGTCAAGGTTACGCTTTTGCCGCTTGGCCCGGTTATTGGAAGTCACTCAGGCCCTGGCACGCTTGCAATATTCTTTACGAGCAACGGCAAGGATATAAAGGCTATTAAAGAAAAATAGAAATTTTAAGTTCCGCCTTTACGCAAAGGGCGGAATTTTTTTGCTTGACTTTTTTTGCTTAAAACTGTACACTAATGATATCAATTTTTGTGGAGAACGGCTATGTTTGGATTTAAGCGAGTAAAAAAAGAAATTAAGGTGCAAGGTATGCATTGCGGTCATTGCGCCTCGAGAGTGGAAAACGCGCTCAAAAGCATTGACGGAGTAAAAAGCGTAAAAATAGACTTATCAAGCGGCGCAGTAACCATACTTTCGTCCGCAGTACTTGACGACGAAAAGATAAAGGCGGTCGTTACTGAAGCAGGCTTTGAGGTAGTATAAAGTGCAAGGCGAACTTTTGCAAGTAGATTTCGCTTTAAGAGCAGAAGAAAGCCTACGAAAAAAATTCCACTCCAAGCTTTTTACAAAGTTTGCTAAGGGAATTAACGTTTATGAGCTACTTAAGCCAAACGACAAAGTGGCTGTTTGTATTTCGGGCGGCAAGGATTCTATGCTTATGGCAAAGCTCTTTCAGGAGCTAAAAAGACACAACAAGTTTCCGTTTGAGCTTGTTTTTTTGGTGATGGATCCGGGGTATAACAAGATTAACCGCGAAAAAATCGAAAGCAACGCGAGTCTTCTTAACGTTCCTATTACGGTTTTTGAGACGGATATTTTCGAAAATGTCGCTAATATCGATAAGTCGCCGTGCTATATTTGCGCGCGTATGCGTAGGGGACACTTGTACAGCAAGGCAAAGGAGCTTGGCTGCAACAAAATTGCGCTTGGGCACCACTATGACGATGTTATCGAAACGGTTGTTATGGGTATGCTGTACGGCGGCCAGTTTCAAACAATGATGCCTAAGGTAAAGAGCGCGAATTTTGAAGGGATGGAGCTTATTAGGCCTATGTATCTTGTTCGCGAGGCGGATATTTTGGCGTGGCGCGATTATAACGAATTGTCGTTTATTCAATGCGCTTGCAAGTTTACTGCGGCAAACGAAGACGTCAACGCTACCGAAAGCTCGTCTAAGCGCAAAAAAGTAAAAGAGCTTATTGCAAGCATTGCAAAGGACGATCCCGAAATCGAACAAAACATCTTCAAGAGTATGGAAAACGTTAACCTCTCTACCGTTATTGCTTACAAAGATAAAAAGGGAGTGAAGCATAATTTTTTGGAGGAATACGAGAAATTCTAAAACATTTTTGCTAAAATTGAGCAAAAACACTTGATTTTTATTTTTATATATTATATAATGAGTACCGTTGCTGTTATGGCTCAGTAGGTAGAGCACGTCCTTGGTAAGGACGAGGTCCCGGGTTCAAGTCCCGGTAACAGCTCCACACGTCCGTTTTCGAGAGAAAGCGGATTTTTTAATGCCGTGACAAATAAACGGACAGGGAGCAGTAAATTATGCTGTTATACTCCGCTATCGCTCCGTGGCGCTTACAATCTTTCGATTGCTCGGCTGAAGGCTCAGTAGGGCCACGTCCTAAGGATTAGACGAGGTCCCGGGTTCAAGTCCCGGTAACAGCTCCAAAAAAACCCTTGCTTCTTGCAAGGTTTTTTTTGAAGAGTTACCAAGCAAGTGCCTAACGGCAACAAAAATGCTTTTTTGAAAGAATTCGGATTTTTTGAGCAGTCGCTATGTAAGCGCATTTCATTTTTAAGGCGAAATTAAGTAAAGACCAAACACCGATACAAAAAAAGAGCAGGAATATAATAGGCTTTGCGC
>JAFVXL010000083.1 GCA_017501145.1 Clostridia bacterium
CTAAACTTGATTATATCCCAATATGGTGGGTGATAGATTATAAACTGAACGTTTTTAATCTTGTATGTGTCAAGAATTCTATTTGTATCAAACGCCCTACTATCATCTACAAAGGTATCGGCTATAATGCCATCCTTTTGCTCAGAGTGAATTCTTCCAATAGCTTCCATTGCCACATCGGGTTGTAATTCTATACCAATAGAATTTCTTCCCATACGTTGCGCTTCAATAAGAGTTGTTCCACTTCCTGCAAAAGGGTCTAAAACAAAATCGCCTGCTTTTGTATATCGAGTCAACAGTTGATGCGGTATTTGTGGAACAAAATTACCGTGATAATGTCCGTCGTGAGCACCAGAATTATCTCTCTGTGGAATAATCCATAGACTATCCGTCCATACATCGGTAAGTTCTTTCCATTTTGTCATATCAAGGTCGTTAATTTTGCTCATTAGATATCCTTAATCAAACAATGTAAATACTCAATCGTAGAGTCTGATTTGGAATCTCTTGCATTATCAGCCTTAAAACGACGGTATTGTCGCATATAAACTTTATATTTACCATATTTCTTCATAATCTTCTCAATAGTATCGAAAGACATCAGTCCTTCGTTATTATAACTTAAAAAGATATATTTAAATTTAGCGTTTTTAATAAGGTCAGCAAAGGCATCTGCAACTTTATTTTTAATACAGAAAACACTTTTTTGGTCTGCGTAATCACGCAAACCCGTTTTACCTTTTATTTCAGGGTTGTCATATCTTGCAATAGTTTCAAGCATGTGGTAGTTAGAGCAATATTGTCTTGCATTGTAAGGTGGGTCAAGATATAAAATATCGCCCGAAACATTTTTAATAAGTTCGCTTATATCTTCATTATAAACTTTACAATCACCGGTACCATGCATAATTGGGAGAGCGGTTAATTCCATTTCTTTTAATGCTGACTTCTTCAGTTTTTTAAGATACGCACCGTAAACGGATGCAGTATTGGCATATTTATCAATGCTGTTAATCAAAGAGCCAAGCAAGAAGAAGTATTCGTTCTCGTTGATTTTGCCTTGATTAAACCAATCTTCAATAGTAATTCTTATAGCATCACACTTTTTAGCATTAAAATCAGAGAAATATAGTCTTCTATATTCTTGTCCTTCAGTTCCTTCATAAGAGTAGTTCTTATATATGAAGCCTTCCACACCTTCTAAAGAATTAAGTTCTGCAATAAGTTGATTGCAATGTTCTTTGTCAAGGTTGCCGTTGTTTTCTATCATGTGTTTTGTTATTACGTAACTGTAATATTGAATATCATTTGCGATAATAGAATAGCCTTGCCTCTTAAAAGAGCCACTAACAACGCCTGTACCTGCAAATAAATCAGCAAAAACCATTTCAGACGGTTTTCTAGTTTCGTTACAAAGTTTTAACGTTTTATCTATAGATGCTTCCAAAAAATCTATTAAAGAATATTTAGAACCGATATAATTCATTATTTATTCTCCTCTGAAAAGCAAATAGTTCTTTTTTCGCAATACTCTTCAAATGCCTTTTTTGCTAAACGGCTTGGGTTGTAACTTCCGTTTTCCCATCTATTGATTGTAGCAAAGCTAACACCGAGTTCTCTTGCTAAATCTTCTTGTGATAATTTTAGTTCTGCACGAACAGATTTTACTTTTTCTGCAAAGCTCATAATACGTCTCTCCTTAATATAGAAACTATTATAACGCTTTTTATAAAAAATGTAAAGATGCAAAGGCACATAATCTTGAAAAAAATTGCCCAATATGATATAATATAAAAAATACTTTAAGGACACAAAAATGATAAATCGAAACAAATACATTGGATTATTAAATGGAACTGTAAAAGATATAAACGGAAAGAATACCATTATGGATTTGTTGCAATACATTCAATGCAATAAACCTAAGTCGTTGTTTCATTATAGAAGATGTACAGAATATACGATAGAAGCATTCAGAGAGAATAAAGTATATTTTAATACAGCCAACAATTTTAATGACCCCTATGATTGCTTGGTGTATTGTGATATCGAAAAAATTAACAGTCAAATTTCAAATATGACCACGATTCCGAATCTTAAAAAAGCGCAACGGAATATCAATACGACTGGATTTATTGAAACAAGACCTCCGCAAATGCCAAAAGAAAAAGCCGAGCAAATATTAGAATCCTTAAAGGGTATAGATTTGCAAACAATGGTAGACCATATTCCTAATGAAAGTTGGGGTATTTTGAATAGCCATTTAAAAGAAACTGCGAAAGAAATTTTATATAGCTATATCAACTACTATAAAATGGAAATGCCGTTGGTTTGCTTGTCCGAAAAATATAATAATATTCTAATGTGGGCACATTATGCAGATAATCACAGAGGTTTTGTTATAGAATACGACACAGATACTTTAAAAACGGATTGTATGCAATGCCCACAAGGAAAAGATTATAGTAATTGTGAAAAATGGAAGCAAGTCATGTTATTGCCTGTTCTTTATACCAATCAACGCTATGATGCGACAAAATACATATACGACAACATTTTAATAAAAACATTTAATCAGTTAAAAATTCCAAATGCTTGGATGTTAGAAGATGATTTTGCTCAGTATAAAATAAATATATTTAAGCAAAAAAGTTGGGCTTATGAAAGAGAGTGGCGATTGCAATTGTATAGAACGAATAGAGATAAATTTATAAAAGTAAAACCTGTCGCCATTTATCTTGGTTGTAGAATCGCAAAGTGTTACGAAGATATATTGGTTAAGTACGCACAAGAACAAAATATTAAGATTTATAAAATGAATGAGAACACTCCAAAATTAAAATATAGTTTTACAAGGAAAAACTACAACTTATAAAATAGTAAACTTTCAAAATATAGTTTACGTAGGATTATCGTTTTACGTTTCACACGCTCCGCCAGAAAAAATCTTATTTAAGCCCTTGGGTTTGGATAAGATTTTTCTTTTTTTACAGGGGATTAGATAGTCAATGCTTTGCAAAAACACTATGCAAAAGATGTATTAATATGGTATAATAGCGGTATGAAGACAAGATATAATGCTCTTAACTCATACTTAAAAGAAAAGTTTGGCGAAAGAACTTTAAAGATTTGTATAGACGGTGGATTTACCTGCCCTAACCGCGACGGTACAAAGGGAACGGGCGGGTGTATTTTTTGTAGCGAAAAGGGCTCGGGAGAGCATATAAAAAGCAGGGACATATCCACTCAAATACAGCAGCACCTATCGTCATACCGAGGAAAGCGCGCAAATAAGTTTATTGCGTATTTTCAAAATTTTTCTAACACCTACGCTTCGATAGAAAACCTAAAGATAAGGTATGATACCGCGCTTAAAAACGATAAAATCGTTGCGCTTGCAGTTGCGACAAGGCCAGACTGCATTACTGATCAAATAGCAAAGCTACTAAATTCGTACACAAAAACGCACTACGTATACGTAGAATTAGGCTTGCAGACAGCAAATGACAAAAGCGGAAAAATACTCAACCGCGGATTTGACAGCGGCGATTTTGAAAATGCAGTTAGGATATTAAGTAACTACGATATAGACGTAGTGGCGCATATTATGGTAGGCTTACCTAACGAAACATTTGACGATATTAAGCGCACTGTTGAGTTTATAAACAAGCAAAACATATCGGGAATAAAAATCCACTCCACCTACGTAGTCAAAAACACCACGTTAGAAGATATGTATCTAAGCGGACAATACACCCCACCCACTCTAGAAGAATATATCCGTTCGGTTGTTTATATTATCAAGCACATATCGCCTAGCCTTATAATTCACCGAATAAGCGGCGACGCGCCAAAGGATTTGTTGGTTGCGCCTGAGTGGAATTTGCATAAAAAATGGATAATCAACGGAATAAATAAAGTGTTAGAGCAGCAAGACGTTATTCAAGGCGATAGCTACTTAGAAAATTAACCAAAATAAAAAGACTAACGAGCAACTTCGTTAGTCTTTTTTTGTTTGCGTTTGAGCAATAATAGCTGCCGCCACTTTTAGTCCGTCTACCGCCGCCGAAGTAATTCCACCGGCATATCCTGCGCCTTCGCCAGCCGGATACACACCACGGATGCCAACTGCTTGCATATTATCTCCACGAAGGATACGAATAGGCGAAGAAGTGCGTGTTTCTACTGCCGTAAGCAACGCGTCCGGGTGCGCAAAGCCCTTTAGCTTATGGTCCATATCTACGACCGCAAGACGCAAGGTGTCCGAAAGTGTTTCACCCAGCACGTCGTCTATACGGCAATATGAATAACGAAGCGGATAAGTTGGCTTAACCTCGCCTAGACGCACAGTCTTTTTTTTGCTAAGAAAATCTTCCATACGCGCGAGCGGTGCAGCATAACCCCCACCGCCTACGATATATGCCTTTTCTTCTAATCTCTCTTGAAATTCCAGTCCCGCCATAACGCCTTCGCCATAGTCACAAGTCGAAACCTGCGCGACAAGCGCGGCGTTAGCGTTTATCCCGTCACGAGCGTAATTGCTCATACCGTTAACCACAAGCCTACCGTCTTGGGACGAAGCGGCAACAACCTCGCCACCTGGGCACATACAAAAGGAATACACGCCCCTATCGCCCACCTTTGCGGTTAGCTTGTAGTCGGCAGGCGGCAAGGCTTGATACGCATTTCCGTATTGCGCTCTACTAATATTCTCCTGCAAATGCTCTACTCTAACACCTACTGCAAAAGGCTTTTGCTCCATTACGCACCCCTTAGAAAGCAATTTCCTAAAGGTATCTCTAGCGCTATGACCGATAGCAAGCACCAATGCGGATATATCGTATTTATTTCCGTTCGCAGTAACCGTCGTAACTGCGCCGTTTTTTACATCAAAATCGGTGACGGTGGTACGGAAAAAGAACCTTCCGCCTAGTCGCTCAATTTCTTGTCTTATTGCTTTAATCACGTTTGGAAGCTTGTCACTACCAATATGCGGCTTGCTGTCCCACAAAATTTCTTGCGGCGCTCCGTATTGTACAAATGTCGAAAGAACCTCTTGTATAATCGGGCTTTTGGTCTGAGTATTAAGCTTTCCGTCCGAAAAAGCTCCTGCGCCGCCTTCGCCAAACTGAACGTTACTTTCCGTATCCAAAACTCTAGATGCAACAAAATTACTCACAGCATTTTTTCGCGCATCTACGTCGTCGCCACGCTCAAAAACAAGCACCGGGACTCCGCTTTTGGCTAGCTTTAACGCGCAAAAAAGTCCACACGGTCCTGCGCCAATGATAGCAACGGGCGGAGCGGTCCACTCAACGTGCGGATAGCTAAATTCATAGCGAGGCGGGATTGTTTCGCCCTTAAAGTAAGCCTCTAATGAAATTACGTAAAAAATATTTGGCTTTTTGCGAGCGTCAATAGATTTTTTCAAAATGCGCAAATGCTCGATTTGGGACGGCAAAACGCCTAACTGCTTAGCTACTAGCGCTTTTATATCTTGCCCCGTGGGACAAACGAGATTAACAATCTTTTGCATATCAGCTCCTTTGCAATATGCTTTGCGCGACAACAGTTGCCGACGCAAACGCCCATTGCAAATTATATCCACCGCAATCTCCGTCCACGTCTAAAGCTTCTCCGCAAATATAAACGCTATGCGCAAATTTACTCTCTAAATTCATACTAGCTTCCTTAGCCGGTATTCCGCCCTTGGTTACCTGCGACACGCCAAACCCTGCCGTTCCGACAACAGTAATCGGAAAGCCCTTAATAACTTTTGCGCATTTTACTGCAACAGCAACATCTGAGGGAGTATTTTCGCCTACCCCTATCATACGCAAAATATTTTTTGCAAGCTGCTTATGCACTACCGAAATTAGTAGTTCGAGCGACGTAAACCTATGCGCCTTTGCCTTTACAACAAGAAGCTCATCCAATGCTTCTTGCGTAAATGAAGGTAAAAAGTCTATATAGCATTTGCAAGGAAACTTTTGTGGGATTCGCGCAGACAGCTTAAACGTACTGTCACCGCTTATTCCACTATCCGTAAATAAAACGTCGCCTTTTTCGCAAATATTCGGCTTTTTATCCACCCATATCTTTCCTTCTATTCTTGCGCCCTTAAGGTTTTTTAAGAACGTCATATCAGCCTTAAGCGCAACTAGCGAAGGAAACAGCGGGGACACGCTGTGTCCAAGCGAGCGCAATAATTCAAAAGCCGAGCCGTCAGTCCCGAAGCCGTTACCGCTTTTGCCGCCAACCGCAAAAATTACGTTTTGCGCAAAAAACTCTCCTGCCTTGCTACTTAAGATATATCCGCCCTGAGTCTTGTTTATGGCAGTAACCTCAGCATTAACTATTTCCTTTACGCCTTGACTCAAATACGCCGACCTAAGCATTTCCAGCACCGAAGACGCTTGCCGTGAAATTGGATATATTCTACCACGATCGTCTGCCGACGTTAAAACACCTATGCTTTGCATAAAAGCAAGTATTTTACTTTGCGGAGCTTTCTCAAACACCGAAGAAATCAACTCTTGATCGCCTCTATAACAAGAAAGTGAAAAATTTTCGTTGCCGATATTGCCCTGACCGTTGCCAGTAGCAAGCAGCTTTTTGCCAACGCGGTCGTTGCGCTCTAATATCGCCACTTGACCGCCTAGCTTTTTTCCAAGCATAGTTGCGACAAACAGTCCGCTTGCGCCACCTCCAATTATAATCACCTTGTAGCTGTTCATTTGATATCTCCCTACAAACAAGTATAACACAAAAATTTTGTTTTCGCAATAAAATGCGGCGTTGCTCCCACTATTTATCTTTTTAGCCTAACAAAATAGCGCCCTATTATAGGCGCTATCAGACGATAAATATGCTAACTTATTCTTAACAAGACTTTTGTTTTATTTTTTTAAGTCGATACCGAGCTCCATACCCTCATACATATAGTCGTTCCACTTAAAGTTCTTGTAGAAGTTAACGTGATATCTATGCATCTCTTCCACTAGTAAGCAGATCTTACCAACAGTTTGGTGCTTGGGGAATACGTCAAAATATTCGCCCTTAAGGTAGAAGTTAAAGAAACTCGTATCAACCTCGATAATCAAAGTATACAACGACTTATAATCAACCGAAAACTCGTACGGCTCTCCGTTGCGAGTACCCTTGTAGTGCATACCGTTATGATCTATTCTAATCTTACCTTCGCCTACGATAAAGCTCGTTTTGTTATTGCCAACGAGCTTATATTCGTCCAAATTGCCGATTTGGCACTCGTCCTCAAAGTAATAGTCGGGATTAGCGCGGATTTCTCTAATAATATCCATACGCTCGCTTTCTACCCAGTCAAACGGAGAAATCGGAATAACCGCGTTGTCAAACGGATGGAATTGGTAGTAGTCGTCCATCGTTGCGCCGTTACCGCAATTTGAGCAAGTAATTTTGTCACCCTCGCCTTTCATAGTAAATTCCTTGCCGCACTTAGGACATTTGTAGCAAATATCCTCTAAGCGATGACAAATTCTTCCCTTAGCATCCCACTTAATTTTCTTTTCGGCGTTCCAAGCATACTCGTTACGTCTAAACTTCTCGTTGATGATATCGTCCATTTCTTCAACAGACAATCTCTCAATGTCCTCATTGCTAAACAAAAGCGACATAGTTGCGTGCGTTTCGCCAAGGCGCTCGTCAAGACAAACCTTAGTGTTTTGCAAATATTGACCTTCGAGATAGCACAAATATACAGGCACCTTAAAGTGCTTGAACATTTTGCTCGTGCCGGGCACGATGGGCTTGTTTCCACCGTAATCGCTAGCTAATCCCTCGGGCGCAAACGTAACGCATCCACCCTTGCGCAAAACCTTGCTTACGCCTTGAATAGCAAGCCTGTCCGCAGTGTATTGCTTCTTGGGAATAACCTTATCAAGATTGAAAACAAACGAAAACTTTTTACGGTAAAATTCGCTATATCCTGCCATCATGTTGGTTACACGCGGATGACACGCGCCCATAACGTACATATGGTCTATTCTGGACAAATGGTTAAATATAACGATACACGGACCGTCACAGTCATTTACGTCGTCAATAATGTGGAATTTCGGCTTGTACTTGCGTCCAACTATATCCACCATAATAAATTTATAAAGTCCTGCTATAAGCTTGGGGGCAGGACGGTATTTTCTTTTTGCGAGCTTTTTTGCAATCGTTAACCTTTCTTTCATGTTTTTACCTCTCCAAATTAAAACACTTTTTTAAGCATACCATTTTTCGGCAAAAAAGTCAACCTCTTTGCGCTACCTTGGTTATTTTTCTAAGCTTGCGTGGATTTAGTCAACAATCCTTTTGTATTACGTGTCCAGCACGGCAAAAAATGTAAATTTATGTAAAAAATACATTATTTTACTTGCAAAAATCTAACGATAAAGGTTATTATTTATACGTGAACAAACAAATGACAAATTTGAAAAAAGAAGGTATATTACGAGAGCTTTTTGTTTACGAGCCGTATGACGACGCTATTTCAAAAAGTGATATTCCGTCAATAGTAGATGGCTGCTTCAAAACTACGTGGCACAAGACTGTTTTTGACTATTTTTATTCGCACGTTAACGTTCTTGGCGAGCCCGTATCATTACACACCTTTTTGCTTACGCACTCAGACATGGACGGCGCGTTCAAAAAAGCCGACGAGCTTTTTACCGATAGACTTTTTAAGATACATAAGCCGTTGTTTTTTCTTGACGTAGACAATACGCTCACTAACTTTGCGCACCTAAGCGACGAGAAAAAGGTATTTATAAGCAACTACAGAGAAAAAGAACGCGTTATTCTCACTACGGGCAAAACGTACGATTCTATAAAAAACGTAATTGGCGATTGCGCGCTTAGCAGTAGCTACGCATCTTGTCTAAACGGCTCGGTGGTAATAGAAAACTCTATGGTTACCACTATTTCGCAAATCGGCGAGATTAGCAAAGAAATTGTTAAGCAGTTTGCCCACGCCCCCTTTACGACCGTAGTGTACTATCACGATGCTATAAGACCTGTTTCAACGCTTACTCAAGATAATCTAAAAATGCTAGCTAAGTACAACGAGTCTTACGTAATAGAAAAGGAAATCGACTACTCTAAGGTAATTAAGATTTTGTTCTTTATTTACGAAGGCGAGGCAAAAAAGGAAAAGCTTGTAGAAGAAGTTGTTGCGCACTATCCCGACCTTACGTGTATGCGAACGGCAGGACACACCTTTGAAATACTACGCAAAAACCAACACAAGGGCAACACCGTCAAGCACATATCGGCTAAGCTTGGCAGATATTACCGCGCCACGATAGGTGTAGGCGACAGCATGAACGACTCTCCCCTGCTAAATTACGTAGGAAAGCCCTTTATAGTATCTACGGCAAGCGAAACGCTAAAAAGCTTCGGATATCCCGAGCTCGAAAAAAATCGCGATATCGACATAGTTAATCTAATAAAACAATATACTTAGGAGGAAAATATGAACAATAAGCTAAGCGACCTTTTCGCTATGATTTTGCCCATACTGACGCTAATCGTATCAATTTTCAGCGAGAACCTTCCGCCTATTCTAAAAATTGTGTTGCCCATATGTATTGCAATTTTCATAATAGGTTACTTTGTTTGGAGCAATTTACACCGAAACAACAACCTAAGCAACACCAACGTAATATTCAAAAGCAAAAAGTACACCAAATACCTTAAGCGCATTATTAAGACCAACGCTAAGGTTTTGAGCAAGGACTTTAACCTTACTGAGCTTGCTCAAACCAAAAGAGAAATAGATCTTCTCACTAAGAAAATCAACCGTTCGTACAAAAAGAATAAGGTCAACGAAATACAAAAGTATATCGACCTAAGACATAAGCTTCTCGACAAGCATTATGACAAATCGCACGGATACGCTGACGTAAACGTCCTTAAGGCAAACACCCCCGTCAACGAAATCATTAAGCTCGCCAACTACCAAGAGTCAAAGAGAGTGTTTAATCTCGTTTATGACGCTATTCACGGCATGGAGAGAATTATTCTCCAGCTTGAGCAGCACGAGCTTAGAATATTGCTTGGCAAATACGTCGTTAAGTACAGCACGGATATAGACAAAACAATCCACGCGTACGTTGATTATCTCGGCTGGACGTACATTTTGCTCGGCAAAAACGCCAAAGGCTTTGAGGCAATAAATAACGGCCTTAGCCTTATAGATTACAAAATTAACGTTAGCAAGGACGGTCACAAAAAATTTCTCGAGCTTCAAAAAAACGGCGAACAAATACCGGACTCTATCAAAAAGCAACACGTAGACTACTGCGAATACACGCTTCAAAAGGCCCGTGCGCTTAGACATCTCGGCACAACATACTACACCTACCGATCGTATAAGGACAATTTCGTAAAGGAAAACTTGGCGAAAAAAAGCGAGTGGAACTTCAAAAATACCACCAACCCCTTCGTTAAGCAAAAGATTATGCAAGGCTTAGAGCTTATGAACGAACAAAGCATAATCGACTACTTTATGGAAACACCTAAGCAAAAAGAAAAATATTACAAAATGGTGTTCGGCTTAGAGTACAACGACCTTCTATACGACTATTATGTAGCTTTGTATAAAAACGACCAGACCGTTCAAACTTATATTGCGCTCGACGAAAAGCTTAACGAGCTTATAGCCGCAATAGACAAATGCGACTTTAGTGACGATCACCGCCTTATCAAAATTCTCACTCTTCAAAATCAGCTCAAGCATAGACTGTACAACATTCAAGACGAAGCCAAGGTTACTATCAGCGGCTCTGACGACTGGGACGAGCTGCTCGGAAAAGACCTTAAAACTATAGAATCGGTTCTTAACAAAAATATTTACTTTGACGAAGCTATGGAGGTTTACGTTTGCCAAAAGGTGCGCAAGCTTTACGAAGATATCGAAGGAATTTTTAATAACGAGAAAAAATAACGAAAGGATATATTTATGAATAAATTTAACGACATCAAATACGTGGGCGTAAACGACTACCAAATAGACTTATTCGAAGGTCAATACGTAGTTCCTAACGGCATGGCGTACAATTCGTATGCTATTATAGACGAGCAAATTGCTGTTATGGACTCTGTTGACGCGCGATTTTCCGGCGAGTGGCTTGCTAATATTAAAACCGCGCTTATAGGCAAAGCTCCCGACTTTCTTATCGTTCAACATATGGAGCCAGACCACTCGGGCAGTATAATGGCTTTTTGTAAGGAGTACCCGTCGGCAAAAATTGTTTCTTCTATCAAAGCGTTCGCTATGATGAAAAACTACTTTAAGACAGATTTTAGCGAACGTAGAGTGGTGATAACGGACGGCGCAACTCTCAATCTTGGAAAACACGAGCTACTCTTTAAGGAAGCTCCTATGGTGCATTGGCCCGAGGTTATTATGACTTATGACCTTTTGGACAAAATACTTTTTTCAGCTGACGCCTTCGGCAAATTCGGCGCTAAAGGCACGGACGAAGACTGGGCTTGTGAGGCTCGTAGATACTACTTCGGAATCGTAGGCAAATACGGCTTGCCCGTCCAAAATCTTTTCAAAAAGCTTGCCGGCCTAAAAATCAACGCCATCTGTCCGTTACACGGCGAAATCCTCAGCGACAACTTGTCTTACTATCTTGACCTTTACAACACCTGGTCTAGCTACGGCGTAGAAAGTGACGGTGTGCTTATCGCCTATACGTCCGTTTATGGCAACACAAAAAAAGCCGCCCTTAGACTACAAAGCTTGCTTAAAGATAAAGGCGTAAACGTAGTGATAGACGATTTGGCAAGATGCGATATGGCAGAGGCTGTCGAAGACGCGTTTAGATACGGCAAAATAGTGCTTGCTACAACTACCTACAACGGTGAAATTTTCCCGTTTATGCGCGAATTTATCAATCACTTAGTAGAGCGCAACTTCCAAAATAGAACAGTTGCGTTTATCGAAAACGGCAGTTGGGCGCCCACTGCTACCAAGGTTATGAAATCTATGCTTGAAAAATGCAAGAACTTAAAATTTGCAACAACTAGCGTAAAAATAATGTCATCTCCAAGTGACGAAAACGAGCTTGAGCTAGCAAATCTCGCAAAAGAATTAAGCGAATAAAATAAACCAAAAAAAACAGCCGAGTTGACTTGTCAACTACGGCTGTTTTTTTATTTTCTAATTATGCTCATAACTTAGGCAAAAAATAGTATAATTTCTTTTTTCGTTATGCATTTTTCTATATATACATTACGTACTGCAAATAATCTTCTAGCCCACTCAATTCTTGTTCGAAATAGTCGTAATAGTCATAATAGCTATCCTCGTCAAACACTACAAAGCAAATCAATCCGTTATCCTCAAACGCCGTGGGATGGATAAGCGTTATTCCCTGCTCTGCAGTCCTCAGTAGCACTACAACACCAAGATTATCGCAATCTATAAATGCGTCTTCGTCTATATATATCACGCTACTCGGCAAAACTATGTCCTCTATGTTTATACAACCATTGAATGCATAAGCTCCGATTATAAACACATTTGGCATATCTACCCATGTCAATGATGTACACCCGCTAAAAGCATACAATCCGATTATAGTTACTGTTGAAGGTATAACAACCGAAGTTATTTCCGTGCAGTTTTCAAATGCATTATTAGCTATTATAGTTACAGGTGCATCATTATAATATGCAGGAATAATTAACTCTCCTGTGATATTAGAAGAAGAACCACTTACCGCATAAGTACCGTCACCCATTAACGTATAAACCAACTCAACTCCCTCTTCAGTTACATTACATTGAATATAGTACTGTAAATTCGGCAATTTGCCTTTATAAGCATTATATGCATTTATATTGTCAGGCACTATAATTTTTGTCAAGCTGTTACAGTTTGAAAAAGCAACATCACTCACCTCTATATCAGCTTCAGGCAAAATAACTGTCGTTAACTTTGAACAATTATCAAAAGCATTAGGCGCTATTTCCGTTACACTAGCGGGTATTTCTATAGTGGTTAAGTTTGTTTTAGAAAACGCAAACGCTTTTATCTTCGTTACCGAAGACAGCAAGGCTATACTACTTAATTTACTATATAAAAATGCGCCATCTCCTATTGTAGTAACCGTTGTCGGTAAATCTATACTTGTAAAAGCACACCCTTGAAATGTTCCGTCAGGAATTGTTGTTAAAGAATCGGGCAATTTTACATAAGCAAGACTTCTGCATTTTTCAAAAACGTTTGTTCCCATATTTACTATACTGTTAGGCAATTCAATTCGCTCCAGAGCTTCGCAAGAATCAAACACATTGTCTCCCAAGCATCTAAGAAGACTGGTTTGTTCGAAAATAACGCTACTTAGGTTAGTACAATTATAAAACGCGAGTTTCTCAATGCTTCTTACACGACGAGGTATTGTTATGCTTTCCAATTTACTGCAACCACTGAACGCGCCCTCTCCAATAGAATTTAATGCGCTGTTACTTGTAAATTTCACGTTTCGTATATCACAATATTGAAATGCATAACTACCTATATTTACAATACTGCTAGGAATTACTACCGATATAACGCTGCTCGTATCAGCATACGCACTATTATAAGCGTTGTCCACAAAGCCGTATTGTGCAATTGCTGTTACAGGCAAACCGTTATACGTGGAAGGAATTATTATTTCGCCCGTTAACGTCGCACCGTATTTTGCAGCTACCTCATACGCTTGACCGCCTTCGAGCAATGTAAATCTAAAACCTGCAACTGTCGATTCTGTCCATATAGCATATAAGGTAGTATTATATGCTACGTTCACTACGTTTGACATATTATACAGAGCTTCGCCACCTTCCGTAATCGCCCATCCATCAAATTGGAAGCCTTCTCGACTAGGCGCACTGATTCCACCCACTGCGTTTGCGTTTTGTATGCTAGTCGGTGTTTTTACAAACGAAACAAGATAGTCGCTCATTTCCGCTAATGTACATCCCCATATTACAGGACGGTTGGACGAATTCCATTCCGCATGCCATTCATTCGGCGCTATAGTATTTTCTTCTATGTATATTGTCAACTTAGCACAATCAGCAAATGCATTACTGCCAATGCTTTCAATACCACACGGGATTGTTACGCTCGTTAATGTATCTCGGCCTAAAAAAGCTTCGCTTGCAATGGCCGTTAAGCTACTCGGCAATGATACGCCCCCTAATATCTTTTTAGGTACGTATATTAATGCAGTTTTTTCTTTATTATACAAAATGCCGTCATGGCTCGAATAATATTGATTATCGCTTGTCACCACTATTTCCGATAGACTAGAGCCGTCAAACGCATTTGACTCTATGCTTGTTATACCGTCAGATAAAATTATTCTCTCGATTCCGCTTCCATAAAAAGCATTTTCGCCTATTGATGTTATCCCCTCATGAATTATTACCTCATCTAACGAACTGCAACCGTAAAACATATTGCTTGTTATGCTAGTAAGTGAGTCAGGAAAATAAATTGTACTTATGCTTGTACAACCTCTAAACACGCCGTCGCCCATTGTCTGTATATTTGCAAGTGAAATATCAACGTAATCAAGCTTTGAGCAATAAGCAAATGCATTGCTGCCTATGCTCAAACTTTCCGACAAACCTATGGTAAGGCTTATAATTGAAGAACAATTACTAAATGCGCGATCGCCTATTGATGATATTGTCACAGGCAACGTTATGCTAGTTAACCCCGTATACCTAAAGGCTTGTACCCCTATTTGAGTAACACCTTGGGGTATATTTATACTTGATAAACCTACGCAACCATTAAACATATTATTTGGGATTGCTGTTAAATTGCTCGGCAATGTTACTGATGATAAATTCATGCAATTAAGAAATACGCCGCCCCCCAAAAAGCTGATACTATTTGGTAATGTTATTTCAGTAAGGTTATAACACGACGAGAACGCGCCCGGTCCAATATTAGTAACTGTATTAGGTATTGTTATTTCCTCTATCCCCGTAGCAAAAAAAGCAGAGCCCAATATTTCAGTTAATCCGCTTGGTAAGTTGACATTATTAAGTGCCGTACAACCGTAAAAAGTTTCTTCGTTTATAGTCGTTATCCCATTTGGAATATCTATGCTAGTTAAACTTCGGCAGTCGTAAAAAGCTTTAGCGCCTATCGCTTCAATTTGCGAATCTTCATCAAATATTACCGTTGTTAAGCTTGTACAGCCAGAAAAGGCACTGTCTTCTATTGTTTGTAATGAGCTTGGCAAAATTATACTTTTAAGCGAAGTAAAATCAGCAAAAGCATTTGCTCCTATGCAAGAAACAACCTTACCCGAAACACCTGCCGATAAATCAAGCTGTAAATTATTAAATGTATTATTGTAATAACTCGGAAGAGTATACCCAGTTATTTTAGCCGTGCCATCCTGTTCTTCCATATAATTACAAATTGTAGACGGAACGCCAAGAGTAATATTGTACCTAACTTGCGAGTGCAAATGCAAATCATAAGTTTCAAGGTTATGAGCTATTGCAACATTATTTACAGACAATTTATTAATATAAAAATTACGGCTTACATTTGTTACTTCAAGCCCACTTTCTCCTTCAACAATTTCCAAGCTAGTATAGTTGTATACTTTTGTAAAGCGTTCAACATTTACAAACCCTTCAGCAAGTTGCGAAGGGGTGTCTATAAATAAGTCACCTAAATCACTTATGGAGCTTACCCCAGTCGAGCCTTCTGTAAGCATTAAAATTTCATCATAGAATTTATTTATTAATGCATAATAATCTAATAGTATATCATCTACTGCTAAAATTTTTTCCGATACACTTTCTAAACTAATTACATATTCAACTTTGGGTATTAAATCATTACACTCCTGCGTAAGAATATCACATGTTAATACAGTAGTTGCTGATACTATAAAAATCATAGAGCCTAAAATAGGTATACTTAAATTTGCACCTATCCCAACTACAACAGCCCCAACCTTTATGTCTGATAAAATTTGTATAAATAACGGCAACCAATCATTAGCTAATAATTGTAGAATGCTGTCAAAATCATCAGCATAGCCGTAGTAATTTATGTGGTGCTCTAGCTTTTCACGTTCTTCTGCTATCATTCCAAGCACAAAATTTAAAGATATCTCTCCTGCGCAAGCATATAATCTTAAATTAGGATTCTTGGTAACAGCAGCCTCCCAATTGGACTTAATTTCTGTTTGAACAATCTCATCAAGAATATTTTTAGCGCTAGGACTGTTAAACGTTGTCTCTCCAATTAGTTCATGAGCCCAAGGTTCATCAAGCTCAGTCCCTATATATGGAGTTCCAAAGCTATACAAAGCTCCAACATTAAACGGGTGGTCTTGAATAATATCGCCACCATTATAAACATTTAAATCTTCTTCTAATATGCCATCGTTATTAATATCGGGATAGCTTGTCCTATGAATACGACCACCATTTTGATATCCGCTTGCATACATCATGCTTACCAACCCACC
>JAFVXL010000005.1 GCA_017501145.1 Clostridia bacterium
AGTCTTAATATGATTCCACGAAAGGTCAACGATATGAGCAAGACAGTCAAATCCGTCTACGCTAACAAACGCACCAAACGAGGTAATTCTCTTAACAGTACCGCTAACTACAACGTTGGGAACAACGTTAGCCCAGAAAATTTCTTCACGCTCTTTGCGTTCAGCCTCAAGAACCTTCTTTTGGCTAGCGATAATCTTATGTCCATTGTCGTCTATTTCCAAAACGGTAAGACGCAACTTTTTCTTTACATAAGCCTTGAGGTCTTTCGGGAAGCCCACTTCTTTAACCTGCGATGCAGGTACAAATACTGTATAAGTACCAAGCTTTGCAAGCAAGCCGCCTTTGGTCTCGCTGGATGCGGTAACTTCAAATACCGAACCGTCACGAACAGAATCGACTACCTTGTCGCCTTCTTTAATCAAATCAACCTTGCGCTTAGAAAGGGGGATACAATCGGTATCAGCATCTTTCTTGCCGATAATAATTGCTTCAATTTCCATTCCTTCGGTAAAGCTTGCCGGATCATAGCTGCCGTCAATGCTAACTTCATTGCCATAAATGATTCCGTCATACTTGCCGCCGATACTAAGTCTAATACCCTTATCGTCTGCGGAAATAACCTTACCATTAACTCTCTTACCTTCACGGTAACTCACGAGAGATTCTTCTACTCCTGCTTTAAGTTCGTCTGAAACAAGAACCTCTTCAACGTTTTGACTCATGTAACTTTTAACCTCCATAATCAACTCAGTCGGAGTTGACGCGCCTGCTAACACTCCTACCGTATCAGCATGGCAAAATTTAATATTTTTAATATCGCTAAGGCTTTCGATAAAGAAAGTTTGCTCATTTATGCCCTTACATATGCTAAAAAGCATCTTAGTATTCTTACTTTTGGAGCTACCCAAAACAAGAATTTTAGAGCATTTTTTTGCAAGACTTTCCGCCTCCGATTGCCTCACTATTGTAGTATAGCAAATTGTGTCGAAAATTTCAACTGTTTTTAAACGGTCTTTGTTGATTTTTTTTATAATATTAGCATATTTTTTTGCAGGAACTGTCGTTTGTGAAACAAAGCATAGCTTTTCGTGCTGGTACAACGGTTCAAACACGTTGTCACTTTCTTCATCGCCAGAAATAACGGTAAAGCCTTGAGCGCACCATCCTGCTATCCCTTTTACCTCGGGATGCGATTTGTCACCGACTATTACTATATGATAACCTTTGTCGCTATATTCCTTAGCGATATCGTGAATTTTTTGCACAAAGGGACAAGTTGCATCAATGACCTGCTTACCTATTAGCTTAAGCCTATCATAATCGGATTTACCCACCCCATGCGATCTAATAATGACCTTGTCGGCGCATATTTCGTCAATGCTGCTTACGGCAAAAATACCTTTTCTTTCGAGCGAAGAAATAACACGCTCGTTATGCGTAAGCTCACCAAGCGTACAAACAGACGGCAAATTTTTTTCGGCAAGCTCTATTGCGCGTTTTACGCCCGAGCAATATCCAAGATTTTTTGAAAAAATAACTCTCAAAACTTATTCCGCCTTTTTATTTTTCCATCTTTTGTTGATAACGTAATCGTCAATAAATTGCTTATCAGATTCTAGTCTATCGCTAATGATCTTAGTCGCTTCGTTAAGCTGCTCAGCGTCAAACTTTTTGCCATAAAACTGACTTAAGTCAATTTGCTCACCGACATAAACAAAGGTTCGGCGAAAAGGCTTTACCTTGCGCTGAAAAACGACAGGCACTAGCGGCGCTTGACCTTTTACTGCAAACAACGCTGCGCCACCCTTGACCTGCTGTATACTTTCGTCAGTTCGGTTACGCGTTCCTTCGGGAAATAATGCTAGCCCTTCATCTTTTTTTAGACAAGAAAGGGCTGTCTTGATGGTCACTAAATCAAGATTGCTTCTATCTACAAAAATGGCGCCCATCTTAGTAAAAAACCACTTAACAAGCTTGTTTTTTGAAAACTCTTTCTTTGCAATAAAATGTCTAAAGCCGGCAAATCTTGTGACAAGAACAGGTATATCTCTAAAGCTCAAATGGTTGCTTATTAACACAAGCTTGCCTTTTTTTGGCACATTAGACTTATTTCCTATAATTTTGACGGGATATAGCAGGATAAAAATCCAGCCAACGAGCCCTACCATAAAGTTATAAAAGCCTTTCATTTTGCCGCCTTTATAATGCAAAGCATTTTTTCTTTTACCCCGTCAATGTCAAGATGCGTACTATCTATCTCAATAGCGTCGTCAGCTTTTTTTAGCGGAGAGTGTTGTCTATTCATATCGTTATAATCGCGTTTTGCAATATCTTCCTTGATTTGCTCTTCGTTACACTCTTCTCCACGAGCCATAAGCTCCAAATATCTACGGTGCGCGCGCTCATCTACCGATGCAGTTAGATAAAACTTATAGTCAGCGTTAGGCAAAACTACCGTTCCTATATCGCGTCCATCCAAAACTGAGTCACGGCGCGCCGCTATTTTGCGTTGCAAATCAACCATATATATACGTACGCATTTAAGAGCCGAAATGTCACTCGCCATTTTAGAAATATGGTGCTGACGAATTTGACCGCTAACATCCTCGCCATCCAAATACACAAGCGTATTACTCTCGCCGGCAACGACGTCAATCACGGTTGTTTCAAGAATCTTTTCCACAGACACCTCATCTGTCGGCAAAATTCCGTTGCGATACGCCTTAAGTCCAAGAGCTCTATACATTGCGCCCGTATCAAGATAAGTAATATTAAGCTCTTTTGCTAGAATTTTTGCAATAGTGCTTTTTCCTGCTCCACTCGGTCCATCAATTGCTATGTTCATAAAATAAATCCTTTCGCAAATTTTTTGTTTCGTATAAATAAACTGGCGTATTTTGTTCGCCCTCGTACAAAATCATAACTCTTTCAGTTAATGGCATTGAGCCTTGAATATTAGGCTCTAAGCAGCTAAACAGCGGGACTGTTGCCGAGAATTTTTCTCTAAAGGTAGCCGCCGGATAGGTAGCCGTAATATCGCTTGTGAGCGAAAATATTATGCACACTACCTTGTCAATATCAAGATTATTTACCCTAATAATCTCATTAAACAGTTCTTCCGTTTTTGCCGCAATTTCTACGGCACAATCCTTTGTAAAATTTACAGCGCCTCGTATTGCCTTCATACAAGCTCTCCTATGTGTTTTGCCGCAGCATAAGCAGTTGCCCACGCAACTTGCAAATTATATCCTCCTGTAAGAGCGTCAATATCAAGTACTTCTCCTACAAAATAAAGTCCACTTGCTATTTTGCTTTCCATAGTTTTTGGGTTGATTTCCTTCAAATCAACTCCTCCGCTGGTAACTATCGCAACTTCAATCTTATCTAACCCTACAATCTCAAAAGTAAGCTCTTTTAACAATTTTACGAGCGAAATACGCTCTTCCTTGCTAATAAGATTTACTTTTTTATCAGGCCTAATATTGCTCCTAGCAATAACAAACGGAATAAGACTCTTTGGCAATAAAGCATCTAATGCGTTGCGATAATCTTTGTTGATATTTTGCTCAAAATCACGCAAAACTCGCTTATCTAATTCTTCAAAGCTAAGCGCGGGTTTTAGGTCAATAGTGAGCTTTTTTTGCCCATCAAGTCTATTTATCAACGACGAAAGCGTCAAAATACACGGTCCGCTTACGCCGTTACGAGTAAACAGCATTTCGCCAAACTGCTCATATTCCTTGTTGCCGCACTTTACCTTAACCAAAACATTTTTCAGCGACAATCCCTCTAATTGCGTAACGTCGTCCTTGAGCAAAATCGGACAAAGAGCCGCCTTAGTCGGCACTATACTGTGCCCAAACGACAAAGCAAATTTATATCCGTCTCCATCACTTCCCGTGCTTGGATACGAAATACCGCCAGTAGCAACGATTAGCTTGTCGCACATATACGTTTTTTCTCCACAAAAAAGCACAAAGCCTTGCTCGTCTTTGCTGACGCTTTTAACTTTTGTGTCATAAACGATTTTTCCGCCGTTGCGCTCGATAACTTTTACAAGCGTTGCAGTGACGTCACTTGCCTTACCCGACAAGGGAAAAACCCTATTGCCGCGCTCAGTAACTGACTTAAGACCGTTTTCATTAAAAAAATCAACAGCTTTCTCGGGCGGAAACGAATTTATAGCGCTGATAAGAAATTTATCTCCCCTAACTACGTTAGGCAAAAATTCGCTAGGTAAACAAAGATTAGTAAAATTACACCTACCTTTGCCGGTGATGTAAATCTTTTTGCCTGCCTTTTCGTTGCGTTCTATAACGGTAACTTGGGCGTATTTACTTATAACGGCGGCCGCAAACAAACCGCTTGCGCCGCCGCCGATAATTGCAACTTTCATTAGATGGGATGAACCATATTGTTTTTATTAAAGATAGTAGTATCGATACCCTTTTGCTTTGCAAGTCTTCTTTGGAAGAACGGAATTGCAAGCTGCGGGAAAAGAGCGTAAGTAAGAACGTCCTCTTCTTGTTCGATATACTTGTCGATTTCTTTTCTAAACGTATCAAGCTCAGGCTTAATTCTATCAGCCGGACGGCAGGTAATTCTTTCTGCGTCGCCAATAACCTTCTTAAGAACCTCAGCATTAGGCTCAACGGGAAGCTTACCATATTCGCCCATAAGCACACCCTTGGTCTCCTTGGTTGCCATCTTGTATCTCTC
>JAFVXL010000084.1 GCA_017501145.1 Clostridia bacterium
AAGGCTTACGTACTCGTCCCAGCAGTCGTGGAATTTTTCGAAGATCTCCTTCTGCTCGTCAGTGAAGGTTTTTTCCAAGTCCTCGTGATGCCTTGCCAGGTATCCGAGTAGTTCTTTCATCTCTTTTGAGTTGTTTCGACTGTCCTCTTGCGGAATGATGTTTCCGTGCCATAGCTCTTTTATCATACTTTTCATAGGTTGCACCTCCTGTTAGCACAACAACATACCACAGAAGAGAGAGGAAGTCCAGCACTTTTTCGAAAATAAATCCAACTTTTTCCACATCTGTACTCTTTGCTTACTGCGATGCAATTATTGATGAGCGACGGCATAAAGGAAAATCCATCACAGACTCTCGTCTATGATGGATTTTTCTCGTCCTATTCGGTTTTTGGTCATTTCTCCGTTAAGACGGGCAGGCTTTATGCTCCCATCATTTTCATAACAAAAAAATAAAAAAATTTTCAAGAACATTCAGTTAGCCCCTGCTAACTACTTGACACGGTGAAAATTTTAGTGTATTATATGTTTGCAAGTTAGCGATGGCGAACTTACTTATAACATATAAATAACTCTTCTCTTTTCTCCATAAAAGCCGAGTGAAATTTCCTTTCACTCGGCTTTTTACGTTTGCGTTATTAGGAATTGATAGCATAATTGCATTGAAAGCTCCGTGGCAATCTCAAAAAGGGAGAAAGAGTAATATAGGTTGCGCTTAATAACATAAGAGAAGAGCAAAGAGAGAGCTTAAAGACATAAAGTAAATGTTCTTTTTATGCGCTAAAAAGAACCAAAAAGTTCTGGGGTGCTTGTGGCTGCACCCCAGACCCTTACAACGCTTTTAGATAAGGTTAGAGTTGGTGGGTAAATAAGTCTTTACTTAAAGAGTGACTTCGTTTGAGAGAGAACGTGAAAAATTGAGATAATGCTCTCGCTCATTATGTCACCCACGAGCGGCGTGGCAATCTCAGCAAGCCAGCCCTGTCACCAACGAGCCGTAGGCGTGGCAATCTCAAAAAAAGACAAGAAGTTTTCCGTTGCCTATTGACAAAACATATAATATATGGTAAAATATAACAAATCGCTTGCTAAAGGAGGCAAATTATGAAAAAGACAACCTTACAAATCATTTTGGCTTTAAGTTTAACTGTAGTGTTGTTTGCGCTAGTCATTATTGCTTTAAGGGTGAGCGCAAACGACGTGCCGTATGGAAGTAGTGATACGTATAACACAAAGGCTGAGTTTGATGCGGCTTTTGAGAACTGCGAAAAAATGAGCGACGGAGTGTGGTATGCTTTCGACATAGAAAACAACCAGCTTGATGGCGAATACTCTGTGTCTGGATTTCGCACCAAAGGAGGGTGGAAAAAGCCATATTTTAGCTTTTTTGCGTATAACTGCTGTTACACTTTGGATGGCGAAGATGGCAATTATATTATCATAGAAGCGCAACCCCCCAATGAATCTACACAAATTCTTTCGCAAGGTTATACGTATTTGAAGGACGTTGCTATTGATGAAATTGAGTGCAAATTATATTATAACGAAGAAGATGGGTATTTGCTTGAATTCTGTATAGACGGGATAATGTATAATATATGGCTGAATACCTTTGGGGAAGAAGTAATTATAGACAAATACGAGCAAGTGCTTTTGTCAAGATATGTTTTGTGTTAGGTAATGCTTATTACGAGCTTAGGTCTGAGCAAATTGCCGAGGCGCTTATAAATATGATGTATTTGTAATAACAAAAAAGCATCCTTTTGTAAAAAATAAGGATGCTTTTTTTAATAAAACTATTCTTCTATTTGGCTAAGCCAAAGCTCTGGACTAAAGTCCGACCTTATAAGTAAGTCGGTAAGGTCGTAAGGAAATAACTGAACTCCGTCCGGGCCGAAATTGCGCTTAAACTGAAAGCGGAACAATCTTGACAAAAAGGTTTTTAGATATTTTTTTATCGTTGCTTCGTCTGAGCCAAATTCGGCTATTGCTTGTTGCAAAACGATTTTTGGGGATTTTTTTAGCGCAACGATTTCTTTTATAAAGTAGTCGTGAATTTTGTATGGGCCTAATATAGATTCTGTTTCTTGGCCGCTAAGCAGCTCCGGGCTAATAGGGGTGGCAAGTATATCTTCCACGATTTTTGCCGCCACCTTGTTGTGCTTGCACGAAACGTAGTAAGAAAGCAGCTTACGCATTGCCGTTTTTGTAATACAGCAGTTGGGGTTGTACTGGCTTAGCTGGTCGCCGCCAAATGTAGAAAAGCCAAGGCATATTTCGGATAAGTCGCTTGTTCCAAGCATAAGAGCGTTGTACTTGTTGCTAAGGTCAAGAAGAATTTGAGTGCGTTCGCGCGCTTGAGCGTTTTCGAAAACGACGTCTTTAAGCTCGTGTGAGATGGTGCGCATATGCAGCGTGACAGCAGTATCGATAGGAACGTTGATACCTGTAACCTTGTATGCGTCAATAAGAGCGGATGCATTGTTTTGAGTTCTACTAGACGACGCTCCGCCACGCATAGTTACGCAAATGATATTCTTTTTGTCGAGCTTATATTTGTCAAAGGCGAGAACTGTCGCAACGAGAACGTTAGTCGAATCAAGTCCGCCGCTAAGTCCCAAAATAACCTTATCCGTGCCGATTTCGCTCATTCTGCCAAGTATCCCACGTCCCATAATTTCGTAGGTCAGCTCGCATTCCTTGTCCGAAAGGGGATTAAGGTCGAGTGCGCGTTTTGGAGCTTTTGGCGGCAACTCTTTTGTCTTAGCTTTACCGATTTTTGCAGTAACAATTTCCTCGTCGTAGCCTCCGTACTCAGAGAGCTTACCGAAAGAGCAAATGATTTTGTCACCGCTCATAATCTTACCGCTAACGCTTTCGCCCTTGCCGCTGCTTACGATAGCAACTTGAGCAAATCTTTTTGCGTCAGCAATAACGTCGTCCGTGCTGCCAAGATATGAGGGATATGCGGTAGGCACTACGATAAAATCTGCGCCCAAAGCTAAGCTTTCGTCAAGCTGAGTCAAAATTCTAACTTTTATGCCGTCAACGTCAATATCCGGAATAACGTCGTTGCCGTAGCAAATAGTGTTTTTGCCACTGTCCATCATTCCTTTTTTTGGGAAATAAATGCTTACGTTTTTATTGTTTATAATAGCAATCGAATCGTATACACCGTCACTTTTTGCAAACGGTAAGCCCAAAATTACAGTTTTATCTGTAAACGAAGAGATTTCTGATAGCGCGCTTTCGCACGCCTCTACCAAAACGGGGAAGGTATACATGCTTGCGCACGTAGCGCCGCTTAAAGCAAGACGAGGAAAAACTACTACGTCTGCCTTTTTGGATTTGAGTATACAATCTTTTATGTTTTGAGTGTTAAACTTAACTGCGCCCGGCTTAATGCGCGGAGTGCAAAGCGAAACGGTTATAGACATAAATTTCTCCTTTGCTTGTTTGCGGTTTAGATGCTACCAAAAATTATTTTAGCATATCTTATACAAAAACTCAAACTTTTAGCCGATAATAACTTGTATTTTTTTTTGGTTTATGTTATATTTGTATTGACTTAGAAAAGTTAAGGAGTATATATGAGTTATCTTGCGCTCAAAAGCGGTACTGACGTACGTGGTACGGCCATGGGAGAAAATGCTAACCTTACGGCAAAAGGAGTATCTGATATAGCGGCTGCTTTTGCATATTGGCTAAGTGACCAAGGGTTGCCCCTTCGTGTTGCGGTAGGCCACGATTCAAGGCTTACGGGTGAGGAATTCACTTTGGCGGTTTGTAACGAATTAGCTAAATGTGGATGCGAAGTTTTTGATTGCGGCTTGTGTTCTACACCGTCGATTTTTATGATGACTAAGTTTGAACAAACTCAATGCGGTGGTGGAATAATGATTACTGCTAGCCACCATCCGTCAGATAAAAACGGACTTAAGTTCTTTACGCCAAGCGGTGGACTTTCGTCGGGTGAGCTTACTAAGGTGCTTGAGCTTGCCGACGACGGCAAACGCTTGCAAGGACAGGGCAAGATAAGCAAGGGCGACTATCTAGGTTTGTATTGTGATTTTATCAAAAATATGATTTTGAAATCGTTGCCGGGTGGTCTTAGCGGATACAAGGTAGTAGTGGACGCAGGTAGCGGCGCAGGAGGATTTTTTGCAGACCGCATTTTAGCTCCGCTTGGCGCGGACGTAAGCGGCTCGCAGTTTTTAGAGCCCGACGGACGATTTCCGTTCCATCAGCCCAATCCCGAAAACAAGGCTGCTATGGCAAGTATTTCGGAAAGAGTCAAAGAGGTAAAGGCTGACTTTGGTATTATATTCGATACCGACGTTGACCGTAGCGCAGTAGTAACGGGCTCTGGTGTGGAAATCAACCGCAACCGTCTTATTGCTCTTATATCTGACATATTACTTAGAGAAAATCCGGGCGCGTATATAGTAACCGATTCGGTAACAAGTGACGGACTTGCTGCATTTATAGCATCTCGCGGCGGTAATCACATTAGATATAAGCGCGGATACCGTAACGTAATAGACTTTGCGATTAAGCTCACCAAGGAGGGTAAATGCGCTCCGCTTGCTATCGAAACGTCAGGACATGCGGCATTTGAGGAAAATTTCTTCTTGGACGACGGAGCGTATTTGGCGGTTAAATTACTCATTAACGCCGTTATGCTTAAACAAGAGGGGAAAGAAATCGACAGCCTTATTGCCGACCTTGTTCAACCGCAAGAAGAGGCGGAAATTCGTATTAAGCTCAGCGGTGACGACTGGAAAGCCAAGGGACAAAAAATTCTTGCCGATATGGAAGAGTGGGGCAAGCGCGAATATACCTTGTGTCAGTCGTACGAGGGCGTTCGCATAAATAACGAACACGGCTTCTTTATGGCGAGAATGAGCGTTCATGATCCGATTATTCCTATCAATATCGAGTGCAACGCAAGCGGTGGACTCAAGCAAACTGCAAGCGTTTTATATAAATTTTTGCAGCCTTATGGTCTTGACCTTGAAGGCATAAAACAACTAATGTAAAAAAAGGAGAACAACATGGCTAATAAGATTCAACAATCTGCAATCAGCGCAATTCGCGCTCTTTCTATCGAAGAAATCGAAGCGGCAAAAAGCGGTCACCCCGGTCTTCCGCTTGGCGCAGCTCCTATGGTATACGAGCTTTATGCTAATCACTTAAAATTTGATCCTTCTCATCCCGAATTTATGGACAGAGATAGATTTGTGCTTTCGGCAGGTCACGGTTCTGCGCTCCTTTATTCCGTACTTCATCTTTTTGGGTACGACGTAAGTCTTGACGAGCTTAAGAACTTCCGACAATTTGGTTCTATAACGACCGGCCACCCCGAATATGGCGTTTGCCCGGGTGTAGAAACCTCTACCGGACCGCTTGGTCAGGGTATTGCTAACGCTGTAGGATTTGCTATGGCAGAAAAGATGCTTGCGGCAAAGTACAATAAGCCGGGACTTGAAATAATTGACCACTACACCTATGCGTTTACGGGTGACGGATGCTTGCAAGAGGGTATTGCTTACGAAGCGGCTTCGCTTGCGGGTAATCTCGGTCTTAATAAGCTTATTCTTCTCTATGACAAGAACGATATCACTATCGAGGGCAACATTGACCTTACGTTTAGCGAGGACGTAGCTAAGCGTCACGAAGCAATGGGCTGGAACGTTCTTTATGTCGAAGACGGAGAGGATATAGACGCGATAGGTAAGGCTATAGAGCAGGCTAAGGCGCAAAAAGAAAAGCCGACCATTATTATCGTTAAGACAGTAATCGGTTATGCTTCGCCCAAGGCAGGTATGTCTGCTTGTCACGGCGCTCCGCTTGGTAGAGAGGGCGTAGAGGCTACTAAAAAGGCTATAGGATTTGAATACGCACCCTTCGAAATTCCCGAAGAGGTAAGAAAGCATTATGCTGATATCATAGCAGCAAAGGCGCAGCTTAAGGTAGAGCACGATAAGCTTTTGAAGGAATATGAGAGTAAGTATCCCGCTGATTATAAGGCGCTTATGAGTGACCTTAACGGAAGAGTAAAGCTTGACGAAGCGAGTCTTTATGAGTTTGAAGGCGAAAAGGTTGCAACTCGTAAAGCAGGTCATATTATATTAAATAAGCTTGCAGATATGATGCCCAACCTTGTGGGCGGCTCTGCTGACCTTGGCCCGTCCAACCTTACTACTCTTAGCGGCAAGGGCGAGCTTAGCAAGGAGAACGGTACCGGTAGATATATTCACTACGGTATTCGCGAACACGCTATGGCGGCTATTGCTAACGGAATTCAGCTCCACGGTGGATTTAGAACGTATGTGTCTACTTTCTTTGCGTTCAGCGATTATATGAAAAATGCGATTAGAATGAGCGCGTTGATGGAATTGCCCATTTTGTACGTGTTTACGCACGATAGCATAGGTGTAGGCGAAGACGGTCCTACTCATCAGCCCGTAGAGCATCTTACCGGACTTAGAGCTATGCCCGGCTTGGACGTATTCCGTCCGGCTGACGCTAAAGAAACAGCCGCTGCATATATCAATGCAGTCAAGACCAACAATCCTACCTGTATCGTAGAGTCTAGACAAGATCTTCCTATTTTGCAAGGCTCGGGAGAGGGCGCACTTAAGGGCGGATACGTAATAAGCGACGCTAAGAACTTTACTGGTATTATTATGGCAACAGGCTCGGAGGTTAGCCTTGCACTTAGCGCGCAAAAGATTCTTTCTGACCGCGGAATTAAGGTTCGTGTTGTTTCGATGCCGTGCTTTAGACTCTTTGACGAGCAGAGTGACGATTATAAGGAGAGCGTATTGCCTAGCGCAATTAGAGCAAGAGTCGCAGTTGAGGCAGGCTCGTCTATGTCTTGGGGCAAGTATGTTGGTATGGACGGCGCTTACGTATGTATGGATACGTTTGGTAAGTCTGCTCCTGCTAATAAGCTCTTTGACTACTACGGATTTAATGCCGAGAACGTAGCTGCTGTAACTGAGAAGCTTCTTAAAGGAAGAAAATAATTTAGGGGAATTATGTATAAGTTTTACGCGTTTTTGCACCGTATGAGATATATCAATCGCTGGAGCTTGATGCGCAGCTACTTTAACGAAAACGTTGCTGAGCACTCACATTGCGTTGCTATACTTGCTCACACCTTGTGTATTATACAAAATAAGCTGTTTGGCGGTAACCTTAACGCTGATCGTGCGGCTGTAATAGCGCTTTATCACGAAACGAGCGAAATTATAACGGGCGATTTGCCCACGCCAATAAAGTACTTTAATAACAGTATTACAAGCGCGTATAAGGAGCTTGAAGCCCAAGCGGAAATGCGCATTATACGCGAGTTGCCGCCTGAGTTAAAAAACGAGCTTGAAGAGTACATAATCGATAAGCAAAGCGAAGAATATAAGGTTGTTAAGTATGCCGATAAGCTAGCGGCGTATATCAAATGCATAGAAGAAATCGTTGCGGACAATCCTGAGTATAACAGCGCTTTCGATAGCCAAGAGAAGGCTCTTAAGGCTGCGGATATGCAATGTGTAGGTTACTTTATGGATAACTTTATTAAGGCTTTTTATCTTTCGCTCGACAAGCTACAGGCTGAAGACTGATTGCAAAAACATAAAACAAAAAGCGTGGCTATCTAATGATAAGCTACGCTTTTTTTGATTTTTAGCGATTGAATTTGGTTATAAATTAGTTTGAGCAAAAATTTCGGATAGAGACTCTACCATTTTGTCAATTTCACGTTCATTAATGGTGAACGGGGGAGTTATGCGCAAGGTGTTGTTACGCGTTTGGTCTATAAGAAAGCCGTTGCTTTCCATTTGACCTATAATTTTTGCTGCGTTAAGATTTTCTGTAAGCTCTATGCCAACTACTAAGCCTATTCCGCGGACGTCAACTACAAAGTTATGTTTTTTGAGCTTGCTTAGTTTGCCCATAAGGTATTCGCCCTTAGCTGTTATTTCTTCGAGCATTCCCGACTTTAGGCGTTCGACAACTACGAGCGCGGAGACAAGCGCAACCGAAGAAATACTAAAGGCGTTTATTCTATCCGAAGACGAAAGCGTTGTTGCAATTTCACCGCGAGAAAGTATTGCGGCAATAGGGATTCCGCCACCCATACCGCGCGCAATCATAACTATATCGGGCTGCACGCCGTACTCCTCGAACGCAAACATACTGCCCGTTCTACCAAGGCCTATCGATGTTTCGTCATATGTTACCAGCACACTTTTGCTGCGACAAAGAGCGTAAGCAGACAAAAGAAACTCGTATTTGTTGATTTTTATTCCTTGATCTACTTCTATAGGGCAAAAGATAACGGCGCAAACGTCGTCGGTAAGCGCGTTTTTGAACTCAGCTAAATTAGGCTTAACGGTTTTAACGCACAAGCTTTCGTTTTGGATAGAATCGTACAGTCCCTCCGATTCGGTAACTGCTAATACGGTGTTGCGAGAGTCTTTAGATTCTATGCAAAATTTGCGTATCATCATTGCAATGATAAGTAGCGTATCTCCAATACTGCCGCCAAAGCAAACCTTAGTATATGGCGTGTCGTTACAAATCGCTTGTGCCAAAGTGGAGTGCAGTTCGTTGTAGTACAGGTTAGAAAAGCTGACGATATTCTCAGTTTGTGCCTTGATGGCTTCGGTCAGCATAGGGTTTTTGTAGCCAAGACAGCTTTCGCCAAGTCCTGCGACAAAATCCACGTAGGCTCTACCGTTGGTGTCGTATAACGTATTTCCGTCGCCGCGCACCATGCATAAATTGTGGCGGGGGTACGTGATAATTGAATATTTGTTGTCGATTTCTTTTATTTGTGTAAATTCCATACTGATATTATATGATATTCTTACGCTTAAAGCAAATCTTTATCCAAGCAATTATGTGAAAATTGCCGCTTATTTGTAATATTTTGCGCAAGTTAAGCAAGCATTAAAGCACAACTACTTGTAAAAACATCAAAAGTATGATATAATCAAAATATGCTCGAGATAAAAAACGTAAAAATTGAATATTACGGTGAGGATCTTTGTGATCTTAACTTTGCGTTTAATAAAGGCGTAACCCTTATCTTGGGAGAAGTTGGATCGTTTAAGACAACTCTCTTTTTGGTTTTAGGCGGAGTTAAGTATATTGAGCAAGGCGAAGTGATTATAGACGGAGAGAATATCGAAGAAATACCACCAAAGCATAGAAACATGGCGTACGTGGGGCTAAATTCTACGCCGCGAGGTTGTGTGCTTAGTGAGCTTATGCGCCCGCTTTTACTTAGAAAAACAGATCGCAAGCAAGCACGAGCAATAGCGTTGGACGCTTGCAATATGTTTAGCTTGGCGCCAAGACAAAAAATAAAAAAGCTTAGCTTAGAGCAGCTGATACGATTTTTTAGAGCAAGGCTGTCGCTTCGTGATAGTAATGTTACCATGTTTGATGAGCCTTACCACTATTTTGGCGAGCAAAATGAGCAAGCTATAACGGATATGATAAGAAGCCGTAATGGATACGTCTTAGTTGCTTCATGTGACGGGGCGGACGTAACAAGACTTGAGCCTGATTATTTAGTGATTGTAAGACGTGATAAGGTGCTTTATGATGGAAAAGCGCAAGATGTAACATATTGTCAGGACGAATATGTCAAGAAGCTATTGAGTATATAAAAAACGCCGCTTATCTAAAGCAGCGTTTTTTTTGAATTTACTTTTTCATAAAGCTTTCGCAAGCGGTGCACTTCTTTTTTGCTTGATTGATTTTTGGCATGGGCGCGGAATCGGTAGGATATAAGCCGCGTTCGTGCATATACAAAAATGCGTCAAATTGATCTTCTGCGCACTCGCTAAGCTGATTGTCAATCAAATTTCTGAGCTGAGGGCAGGACGTTTCGCAAAGAGCTGTGCCGTAAAGCTTGATAAGAGCCTTGTGCGAGCCGAGTACGTCCGAAATGATTTCCTTGTCGGAGAGCTTGCATACGTCCTGAGCAAACTCGGTGCAGCAGTTTTTGGGTCTACTCGACGAAGTCGTGCGACATTTTGAGTTAGTATTAGTGATAGAGGTTGTGTTCTTTTGAGTAGAGCTTTGTTTTGTTTTTGTAGCCATTGTTGTTCTCCTTATGCGTTAGTATTAAGATAATTTAGTAACGCCTCAAATCTTACTCTGTGATTGTTGGCGTAAGTACCCAACTTTTCTTTCAAGGTGGGATCTTGGCACTCCGAAACGTAATTGCAGCACTTGCGGTAAGCAAGGTTCTCGCTGTCAAGAAGCTCGGAAATTTCTTGCAAATTTTTACTTGTCATTTCATTGACCTCCATTAATTTTTATAAACCAAGTATTTGCATTTGCAAAATTTTTATTCATGCGTTATAATATAAGCGTATGAAAGAGATTAGTGAAATCACTTCCCAAGCAAGGGGCGATAGACTTAATATTTTTTTGGATGGAGAATTTGCCTTTGGTGTAGAATATCAAACGGCGGTAAAGTTTGGGCTTAAAGTAGGCAAATGCTTGTCGCAAGAAAACGTAGATGATATCTTGACCGAAGAAGGCAACGTGTCGGCGTTTAATCGCGCGTTAAAGTACGCTGTAAAAAAGACAGTAAGCGAAAAGCAAATGAGAGAATATCTAAAAAAATACGGATATCTAGACAAGGCTATAGATATTTCTATAGACAAGCTCAAGGAGTATTCGTATATAGGCGACGATATGTTTGCTAAGGCGTACGTATCTACTTACAAAAACAACAAAGGCAACAAGCGTATAGAAATGGAACTAAAAAAAGCGGGCGTGGAGTCGGAGATTATAGCCGACGCGCTTAAGCATAATGACGATTCGATAGCTTGTATGCAATGTATTGACAAATATAAGCGTACGCACAAAGATGTTGATAAGCGTAAGCTAGCGGCGTATTTAGTTTACCGCGGATTTGATTACGAGGATATTAGCTATTGTATAGCAAGGAGTGAGCATGATGAAGATTAATTTGCCTAACGGTGTAAGGATAGGTAACGTAAACGACGATTATACGGGAATAACCGCTATCGTATTTGATAACGGCTGTGTTTGCGGTTGTGACGTTAGAGGTGGCGCGCCCGGCACGAGAGAAACCGCGCTACTTGCTAGTGACAAGGCAAACGAGCACGTGGACGCTGTTGCGCTTTGTGGCGGTTCTGCGTACGGATTGCTCAGTGCTTGCGGAGTTATGCGCGCGCTTAGTCAGTTAGGCAAGGGTGTTGCCGTTTTGGACAAAATCGTTCCTATAGTGCCTGCCGCAGTAATTTATGATCTTAACGACAAGCAATATCATTACCCCACCGAGCAAATGGGATTTGATGCGGTAACTAATGCTGAGTCTATGCTTGAAGGCGGCAAGGTTGGCGCAGGCAAAGGCGCAACTGTTGGTAAAATTTTGGGCTTTAATCACTGCTCTCCTTCGGGGCTTGGCGTTAGTAGGGTGGAGATAGACGGCGTAGAAATTGTCGCCGTTATGGTAGTCAACGCATTTGGTGACGTAAGAAAAGACGGTAAGATTATCGCAGGCGCAAAAATGAACGAAAATTTCGTAGATACGCAGCAGCTGATTTGTTCAGTTTCGCCAAACGGCTATGGGGCAAACACTACCATAGGCTGTGTTATAACTACGGCAAAGCTTACTAAGACTCAGGCAAATAGGCTTGCTACTATTGCTCACAACGGCTTAGCTAAGACTATTTATCCCGTTCATACCGATTTGGATGGCGATACTATTTTTTGCGCTTCGTGCGGAGAAAGGACTGTGGACTTTATCAAGCTTCAGGTTGCTTGCGTTAAGGCTGTTGAACAAACCGTTTGGGATGCGGTAAGCTTATGATAGGCGCTGACGTAATTAAAGTTAGTAGAATTTGCGAAGCTATCAAGAGTGAGCATTTTGTAAATAGAGTTTTTACTGACGCAGAGATTAGATACGCGCAGTCTAAGAAAAATTCCGCTCAATCCTTTGCGGGTATGTACGCGGCTAAAGAAGCGGTGGCTAAGCTTAGCGGCAAGGGAGTGAGGGGCTTTTGGCTTAGAGATATTGAGGTCAATCACACCGATTTAGGCGCTCCGCAAATCGTTTTGCACGGCAAGGCGAAAGAATTGTTTGATAAGGTGTATATAAGCATATCGCACGACGGTGACTATGCTTTTGCCGTTGCGACTATGAGCGATTGTGAGGTTGCGCCGCGCGTAGTAGGCGAGCAAGTTGTTGGTGACCTTGAGCTTACGCTTCGCAAAAGGTTTACGCATAAGGGCGACTACGGTAGAGTTTACGTAATAGGTGGCAGTCCTAACATGGTAGGAGCGCCGTTAATTACAGCCGAGGCGGCGGTTAGGTCAGGCTCGGGGCTCACCACTCTTTGCGTAGCGGGCGGTATGATGCACGCATACCAAAGCAGAGTCAAAGAGATTATGCTTATGCCCATAGGCGAAAGCGATAATATAACGTTTGACGAACGGTTTTTGGACGAAATTATCTTAAAAGCGGACGTAATTGCTATAGGTATGGGTATGGGCGCAAATCAAAGCTTGCCGCAAATATTAAGATACGTATTTAACAATTTTGGTGGGATAGTGGTTTGTGATGCTGATGGAATAAACGCGTTGTGCGCAAATAGCGAGCTACTAACAGCTCCGCGCAAATGTAAGCTTATATTGACTCCCCACGTAGGCGAATTTGAGAGAATAAAAAAAGCGACTTCGCTTAGTAGCGTTGAGGATGTAGCTAGGGCGACAAGCTCGGTTGTTGCGTGCAAGAGTGCGTACACCGTTGTCAGCGACGGAATAACTTCTTATACAATTACGTCAGGAACAGCAGCTATGGCAAAGGGCGGAAGCGGAGATGCGTTAGTCGGAGTTGTTTCGGCATACGTGTGTCGAACAACACTCATTGACGCCGTCGCGCTTGCTTGTCATCATATGGGAAAAAGCGGCGAAAAGGCTGAACAAATCAAGGGTGAAAATGCTGTTACCGCAACGGATATTATTAACTGTCTTTAGGACTTAGATGTCGGAGAAAAATAAAGTAAGCGACTAAAATTTTTTTGAGGTGCAATATATGTTAGGTGTAATTTGCGCGATGGATATTGAGCGAGCAGGGCTTATAGCTTTGATGAGCGACGAGCGAAGAATCAATCTTTTGGGATATGAGTTTACCGTAGGCAAGGTGCGTGGTAAGGAAATAGCTGTGGTACTTAGCGGAATAGGCAAGGTTAACGCCGCGGCAGTGACAGCGTTGCTTATAAGTCGCTTTGGTGTAAGCGAGGTAATAAATCTTGGCGTTTGCGGCGGCAAGGAGCGCGGAGCAATGATTGTCGCAGATAGCGTAGTGCAGTATGATTTTGACACTACTGCGTTTGGAGATGAGCTTGGACAGTTGGACGGGTTTGACAGTCCGTACATAAAGACGAGCGACATCTCTGAGCGTATAAAATGCGACCTTCGCGGTGTAATTGCATCTGGCGATAAGTTTATTGTTTCCGAAGCGCAAGTTAAGTTTTTGACTGACAAGTTCAATGCAATCGGGTTTGATATGGAGTCGGGCGCTGTTGCTCAGATTTGCTCTAAGTCAAACGTAAGGTTTGCGGTGGTTAGAGTAGTAAGCGATGGCGGTGACGCAAGTGAATACGAAAAGTTTAAGCTTGTCGCAGCCCAAAAGGGAATAGATGCCGTGGTAGATTATATAGCCGAATAGAAAACATAAAGATCGAATTTTTTATTAAAAAACGCGTTGCGAGTATTTGGTGATTCGCAGCGCGTTGTTTTTTATTTTGATTAAAGAAAAATTTATTCTAAGATAGTTTTTTTTGCTTTTTTATTATCAGTACGTTTAGAATTATTGCGGCTACAAGAAGAAGGATGCAAATTATTTGACTGGGGGATAATCCAAGCAAAAACGCTCCACGCGGATCGTCGCGCAAAAATTCTAGGAAAAATCGGAAAATCGAATACGAGTACATATATACGATTGCTGTAAAATTCGGCTTTTTGAACCTAAATATAAAGATAAGTAGCGTGATAAACAATAGCAGTAAAAATAACGCTTCTATTAGCTGTGTGGGAATTCTCGGCTCGCCGTAAATCCACTCGCCATTTTGCGATATGCTTTCTACAAAGCGAATTCCAAAAAACAAGTCTGTCTTTGCTCCGTAGCAGCAGCCCGCTAAAAAACAGCCAATTCTCCCGAAGAAATGAGCTAGGACTATGCAGGGAATAATGATATTAACCGCGCTTTGTAGCTCGTGTCGGTGCTTTTTGCCGGCTATGCGCTCAATTAGGAAGAACACTCCTATGCCACCTATAAGACCGCCCAAGAAGGTGATGCCCGTCCCTTTATCTCCCGTTTCAATAAAGTTATAAAGCATTTGAAATAGTCTTGCGAACAAGAATCCGCCGATAATTGCAATGATAGCGCATATTCCATAAAATCTAAACGCGCTGTTCGATAGACCTGCCTTTGTTGACAAAATACTAAAGCAAACGAAGGCGGCGATTATGCCTATGCAAATTAATACCAAATAGGATGGTAGCTCTTCTAAATTAAATAAATACGGATACATAAAAGTAATATACCACAAATTTTTATTTATGTCAAGGGGCGTAAAACCTTGACTTAAATTATATATAAGTTGTATAATTGTACCATGACTAATATTGAGTTTGAAAGTATAATGGCTAAGGCGAATTTGTCTGCCTTCGACGGCGAATTGTTTACTATCGTAAACGAGGCGCTTTTGAACGTAGAAACGCTCAAGCAATACGACGGAGACGATAATGAGCAATAATAATCGTATATCCGAAATAAGAGAAAACATCAAATCGGGAGTGATTTCGTCCAAGGCGGTTACTCTCGATATTTTAGGTAAGATAAATAATAGTGACTTGAATTGCTTTATATCGCTCGTGGACGCAGTGGAGCAAGCCGAGATTATGGACGAAAAGATAAAAAACGGCTTTGATGGTCCGCTTGCAGGGGTGCCTGTTGCAATCAAGGATAATATGAGATACAAGGGTAGCGTTACTACGTGCGGCTCGGCTATTTTGACGCAAAAGGACGAGATAAATTGTGCCGTAGTAGATAGATTGCGTGAGGCGGGCGCTATTATTATAGGCAAGACCAATATGGACGAATTTGCGATGGGCTCGTCCAACACCACTTCTGCATACGGTAACGTGCTTAATCCGGTTGCAAAAGACAGAGTTCCAGGCGGCAGTAGCGGCGGTTCGGCTGCGGCAGTAGCAGCTGACCTTTGTTATGCGGCGCTTGGCTCGGATACGGGCGGAAGCATACGTCAGCCAGCATCTTATTGCGGAGTTGTAGGACTTAAGCCCACGCTTGGCAGTATAGACGGAAGCGGTATGTACGCGCTTTCGCAGGATATGGACCAAATCGGACCTATTACAAAAACTGTTGACGAAAACAGAATTTTGTTTGAGGTTTTGAGTGGCAGAAAGATGCAAAAGGCGGAAATAAACGGACTTAAAATAGGCTTTGTTAACGACTTTAAGGCTTGGTATACGCAAGATACTCAAAAGGTTATAAATAGGGCTAAGGAGGTGCTATCCAAGATAGGTTGCTCCTTTACAGAGATTGATCTTCCGTCTGCAAATGCGGCGTTTGCTACCTATTGCGTGCTTGGCAATGCACAATCGGCTAACAACCTTAGGGATATAGGCACGACTGCCGAGCGTGACCAAAGACTTGGCAAAGAAGTCAAAAAGCGCATTTTGATAGGCGAATACGTGCTTTGTCATCCCGAAATTATTGACAGAGCGAAAAGAGTCAAGAACAAGATTATTCGCGAATTTGAAGAAGCGTTTAAGTTGTGCGACGTAATCGTTTCGCCTTCGGCGCCGTCGGTGGCGTTCAAGTTTACTGACGATAGACGAAACAAAGAAATCGTTTATTCGGATATATTTACACAACCGCCAAGTATTGCGGGCTTGCCTGCGCTCAGCGTGCCGTGCGTAACTAACGAAGAATCTCTACCGATAGGCGTTCAGCTCGTAGGTAAGAAGTATTCTGAGAACGTGCTTTTTGAGCTTGGTAAGATGTTCGAATAACGTGAGCATTGATGTTAGCGCAATATAGAAAATGAGTAAAAAGCCGACTGTTTTTGATTGACTTTTTGCATTATAATTATTATAATTTATACGATTAAATTTAGGAGACTGTTATGGCTAAAACAATCACTATTGATGAAGCGCTTGCGCTTGTAAAAGACAATTACAAAATCGCCGTAGGCGATGCGACTGTAGAACCTCAAGCGTTCATGTCCAATTTGCACAAGATTTTGGACAAGGACCGTGGACTCAGCATTTGGACTTGCCTTACGTTAAGATCGTATCCTTTCCTTGAGGATAGAAAGTACGGTAACAATATCAAAATTAACAGCTTGTTCTTCTCTGGTCCGATGCGTAACGCGTACAATTTGCTTGATACCGTATCTTATGTACCCTCGCATTTGCGCAAGACTGCTATTGCTATTTGCGCTGGCGGCGACCCTGATTTGTTTGTTGGAACTTGTACTCCTCCTAATAAAGACGGAAAAGTTTCGCTTGGTCTTAGCAATATTTATGATAGAGAAGTTTTGAAACGGGCTAAGACGGTTATAATGGAAGTAAACCCCAATATGCCGTTTACGCATGGCGACGCTATAATTGACCAAGATGAAATTGACTATTTTGTTCCTGTTGATTTCCCCATGCTCCAAGACCGTCCTGCTCCGGTTAATGAAAAGGACAAGACTATCGGTGGATATATTTCGCAGTTTATCAAAGACGGTGACAATCTCCAAATCGGTATTGGCTCTATTCCTAACTCGGTAGTGCAATTCCTCGAAACGAAAAAAGATCTTGGCATTCATACCGAGCTTTTGGGTGACGGTATTGCTGAGCTTGCAAAAAAGGGTATCGTTAACGGTAGCAAAAAGACGCTTAACAAAGGCAAAATCGTAACAAGTATCGTTATGGGTACAGACAAGGTTTATGAATTTGTTAACAATAACCCTGACGTTCTCGTTATGGATTGCAGCTACTGCAACGCATACGAAACGCTTGCAAAGAACGATAACCAAGTGTCTATCAACACCACGCTTGAGGTTGACCTTATGGGACAATGCTGCAGCGAGAGTATCGGTCAAAAGCTGTACAGCGGTACGGGCGGACAGGCAGACACGGCAATCGGCGCACAAATGGCAAAAAACGGTAGAGCATTTATTGCACTTTATTCTACCGCAAATATTCGTACCGGCAACGGTGACGAGCGTAAGGAAATAAGCCGTATCGTTCCGCAGCTTAAGCCGGGCGCTACTGTTTCGCTTATGCGTAACGACCTTCAGTATCTCGTTACCGAATACGGTGTAGTAAATTTGCGTGGACTTTCGATAGCGGATAGAGCTAAGGCGATTATTTCGATAGCTCATCCTTCCTTCCGCGAAGAGCTCACCGCTAAAGCTAAGGAATTGGGACTTATTAAAGGATAACACAAGGCAGATAAAATCATCGCCATTTGCGGTGATTTTGTCTTAAAGGTGCGTTTATGAGTTTTGTCGAAAAATATAAAATATGGAAAATGCGAGTCAAGGACCGAAAGCTTCTTAGAGAGCTTTCGTCTATGAGCGACGAACAAATAAGTTCGGCATTTTACAAAGATTTAGAGTTCGGCACAGCAGGAATTCGCGCGCTGATGGGCGCGGGTACCAATCGCATAAATATCTATACTGTTCGCAAGATAACGCAAGGTGTAGCGTTATATATGACAAATAATGGACTAAAAAAAGTCGTTATTAGCTATGACAGTCGTATAGATTCATCCTTGTTTGCAAAAACTGCGGCGAGTGTTTTCGCGGCAGCAGGCATAAGCGTTTTTATTACGCCAACGCTAATGCCTACGCCCTTTCTTTCGTATGCGGTACGTGAGATGGGCTGTGATATAGGTGTAATGGTAACGGCAAGCCACAATCCGGCTAAGTATAACGGTTATAAGGTGTACGATAGCTCGGGTTGTCAAATTTGTGAAGATAAGGCTCAAGTGATTGCTCAGTTTATATCTAAAGTTGATGCGTTTAGGGTAAACGTTCATTCTTTTGAATATTACCTTAAGCATAACGATATTGTTTATTTGCAAGACAGTGTTTTGAATAGCTACATTGAGCAAGTTAAGAGCGTTTTAGGAGAGACAAAAGCAGACGTATCCGTAGTATACACTCCGCTTAACGGCACGGGGTACAAGATAGTACCAAGTGTATTAGTTGATTTGGGATGTGCTGTAAAGTTCGTTGAGCCTCAAATGGAGCCGAACGGAAGATTTCCGACTTGTCATATACCAAACCCAGAGAAAAAAGAAGCGCTAAAGCGAGCTATAAGCTTATTGACTGAAAGCAACTCAGATATCGCGATTGCTACAGATCCTGATGCAGATCGTATAGGCGTAGCTTATCGAGAAGGAGAAAGAGCGGTAATTCTAAGTGGCAACGAAATAGGCATAATTTTGAGTGAGCATTTGCTTAGAAAGCACAAAGGCAAAAAAACGCCTTTGATAGTTCGTACAATAGTCAGCACGTCGCTCGTAGATAAGATAGCGGACAAATATGGGGCTCAAGTTGTTACCGTTCCTACAGGCTTTAAGTATATCGGCAACGTAATAAATTCGCTCGAACAAAGCGGAGATGCTGATAGGTTTTTGATTGGATTTGAGGAAAGTCAAGGATATTTGGTGGGCTCGTATGCTCGTGATAAGGATGCAGTTGTGGCGTCGGCGCTTGTTGCGCTCATTGCAAGCGAATTGAAATCACAGGGAAAAACGCTTGGCGATAGACTCGGAGAAATCTATGACGAGTACGGAGAGAGTATGCACATGCAGCTTTCATACAAGTTCGAGGGCGCTGAGGGCGAGCAAAAAATGAAGTCGCTTTTTGATAGACTAAAGGCTGAACCGCTAGAAAGTGTTGCTTGTTCTGCTGTATTGAGATTAGTGGATTACGCGTTGGAATTAGATATGCCTACGCTTAACGTAATTGGATACGAGTTTGACGGCGGTAGTGTTATTATTAGACCGTCTGGCACAGAGCCGCTTATTAAGCTTTATGTGTCACTTAATATGTCAGCGCGGCAAAATGCAAGGATGGCAAGACTTATAAAGAAGCAGTTTAGCGAAATTTTTTCCTAAAAAATGTACACTCTTTCTTTTTTATGCATAAAAGGTATAAAAAAGGAGGCAGCAATGTACTTTTATAAATTGCAAGGCGCAGGCAACGATTATATCTTTGTAGATTGCTTCGACAATTCTATTGATGACAAATCTAAGCTTGCGATAAAGATGTCTGATAGACATTTTGGTATAGGCGGTGACGGCGTGATTTTCTTATATCCGTCATTTACTGCCGACGTAAGGATGCGAATGTTTAATTCGGACGGTAGTGAAGGCGCAATGTGCGGCAACGCCGTTCGTTGCATAGGAAGATTGTTTTATGACAACTATGCAAAAGCAAACGTTACCGTAGAAACAAATTCGGGTATAAAAACCGTTTCTTACGACGAAGAAAAAGATCTTTTTACGGTAAATATGGGCAAACCCACCTTTTCGGACGAGATAAATAAGCCTATATTCGTTAGCGGTAAGCAATATAACTATACGTTCGTTAATATGGGCAATCCGCATTGTGTGATTTTTGTTAGTGACGTAAAAAGAATAAAGCGTGCTACTATGGAGGCAATTCAGAGTCACTCGTTTTTTCCGGGCGGTATAAACGTAGAGTTTGTGCAAATAGCCGAAGACGGACTTAATGTGCGAGTGTGTGAGCGAGGAAGCGGCGAAACGCTTTCTTGCGGGACGGGCGCGTGTGCGGCGGTTGCTGCAAGCGTAAAATGTGGATTATTACAGCCAAAAAGCGAAGTTAAGGTTTCGCTTCTTGGCGGAGATTTGATTGTAAAATACAGCGAAAACATATATTTGACCGGCAATGCGGAAAAAGTATACGAAGGAGATTATTATGACAAAGTACATTTTTGTAACAGGTGGAGTTGTAAGCGGACTTGGTAAGGGTATTACCGCGGCTTCTTTGGGTATGATGCTTAAGGCGAAGGGCCTTAAGGTTATTGCTCAAAAGCTTGATCCGTATATCAACATTGACCCGGGTACTATGAGTCCTTACCAGCATGGCGAGGTTTACGTGACCGAGGACGGTTGCGAAACTGACCTTGACCTTGGACATTACGAGAGGTTTATAGACGAAAATCTTAATAAATTCTCCAACCTTACTCAAGGTAAGGTATACTGGAACGTTCTTAATAACGAACGTAACGGTGTTTATAATGGTATGACCGTACAGGTTATTCCGCATATCACCGGTGAAATTAAGAAGTTCATCTATTCGGTAGGCAAAAAGTGTGATGCAGATATCGTTATTACTGAAATAGGCGGAACTACGGGCGATATCGAAGGATTACCTTTCCTTGAGTCAATAAGACAGGTTGCCAACGAAGTAGGTAGAGAAAACTGCATATTTATTCACGTTACGCTTGCTCCGTATATTCGCGTTTCGGGCGAAATTAAGACTAAGCCCACGCAGCACTCGGTAACTGAGCTTCAATCTAAGGGTATTTTTCCCAACATTATCGTAGTTCGTAGCGAGATGCCGCTTTCGCAGTCTGCTCGCAATAAGATCGCACTCTTTTGCAACGTTAAGCCGGACTGCGTAATTGATAATCTAGACGTGCCACTTTTGTACGAAGCGCCCATTATGCTTGAAAAGAGCAACCTTACCAAGATTGTTACAAGAGAGCTTGGACTTCCCGAAAATGAGCCGGATATTTCCGCTTGGACGAATATGCTTGATAAGGCGCACAATAGAAACAAGAACGTACGTATCGGTCTTGTTGGTAAGTATGTTAAGATGTATGATACTTATCTTTCGGTAGTAGAGGCGCTCACTCACGCAGGTATTGAAAACGGCGCAAATATTGACCTTAAGTGGATAGACTCCGAAGAAATTTCGCCGTCAACCGTAAGCGACCTTTTGGGTGATTGTGACGGTATAATTTTGCCGGGTGGATTTGGCGATAGAGGTATCGAAGGTATGATACTTGCCGCTAAATATTGTAGAGAAAATGATTTGCCGTATTTTGGTATTTGTCTTGGTATGCAAATTCTTACTATTGAGCACGCTCGTCACGTTGCAGGGCTTGCAGATGCTAATAGCCGAGAATTTGATCCGCTTTCGCACAACAAGGTTATCGATATTATGAATAGCCAGATCGGCTTGCAAAACACGGGTGGCAGTATGCGTCTTGGCGCTTACGAGTGCAGGATTAAGGATGGCACGCACCTTAGTGAGGCGTACGGCGCGGATACCATATTCGAGCGTCACCGTCATAGATACGAATTTAATAACGAATTTAAGGACGTTCTTTCTAAGCAAGGTCTTACCATTTGTGGAACGAGCCCTGACGGAACGCTTGTAGAGGCGGTAGAAATTTCGGATAAGCTTTTCCATCTTGGTGTACAATATCACCCTGAGTTTAAGTCCCGTCCGCACAAGCCGCATCCGCTTTTTGTAATGTTTATTAAGCAATCGCTTGTAAACAAAGATCGTAAATAATAATATAAATAACGAGTTCTTCTCTAAGAGCTCGTTATTGTTTTTCTTGCAATAAAATAGAAAATATGATACAATTTTAGTATGAATTTACCGTCGAAATTTTTAGAAGAAATTAATGCCATTTTGGACGATAGCGCTGAGTTTTTGGACTCGTATAATAAGCCGCACACCAAGGCTTTTAGAGTAAATGCGTTAAAAATATCAGATGACGAGTTGCTTAAACATATGGGAGAATACAAGCCTGTGCCTTTTGCTGAGCACAGCTACTATATGGACAGCGAAGAGAAGTGGGGCAATCATCCGTTTCATCACGCAGGACTTATGTATTTTCAGGAGCCGTCCGCTATGGCGGCTGTTTCGGCATACGACGTCAATCCTTATCTTGTGCTCGATATGTGCGCTGCCCCGGGTGGCAAAACGTTGCAGCTCGCATCCAAGGCTGAGTACGTCGTTTCTAACGAAATAGTGCCAAGTCGCGCGGCAATACTCAAAAGCAACGTTGAGCGTATGGGCTGCAAAAACGTAATGGTTACAAATCACTCTCCGCAAGAAATTGAGTCGCTTGGAGAGATTTTTGATCTTGTGCTCGTGGATGCTCCGTGTTCGGGCGAGGGGATGTTCCGTAAGGACCAAGGGGCGATTACCGAGTGGAGCGAGGAACACTCTATTAGCTGCGCGTTAAGGCAAAGCGCTATACTCAAAAGCGCAGACAAGGTACTCAAAAAGGGCGGTATTCTCATATATTCAACGTGCACATTTTCGCGCAGAGAAAACGAATACGTAGTTGA